>RFHZ01000225.1 GCA_003696125.1 Nitrospinota bacterium | reverse complement strand
GCGTTGTTCGGGATATGGGCATCCATGATGCAACGTACCGAGAGGTAGACGGCCGACTTGGTGAAGGAGAAGGTGGAGTTGATCGCTCCCTTGACCTGGGGTGAGGTGCCGCTGAAATCGACCGTCATCGTGTCCCCGTGCACGGTGACCCTGACCTGCAGGAGGATCGGATCCGGATCGATCCCGTCGTTATCGATGTAATCGGTAAAGGAGTACTCCCCGTCCGGCATGGCGGCAATCTCGGCCCGGGCCAGGCGCTCCGTGTAGTTGAGGAGTTCCTCCAGGTACCGGTTCAACTCCTGCACACCGTAGCGCTCCACCAGGCGGAGATACTCCCGCTCGGCAATGTGGCAGGCGGCGAGCTGGGCGCGCAGGTCCCCCAGAACCTTTACCGGTACCCGCACGTTCTTCTCGATCAGGGCAAAGAGGGTCTCGTTGGGCACACCGGCCTCGTAGAGCTTGAGGGGAGGGATGCGGAGTCCCTCCTGGTAGATCTCGGTAGAGTCGCTGGCATTACTTCCTGCCACGCGTCCCCCCACATCGGTATGGTGACAGACCACGGCCGGAAAGCCGATCAACTCTCCCCGGTAGAAGAGGGGTTTGAACATGAAGATATCCGGCAGGTGCATCCCCCCATCAAAGGGATCGTTCATGATGATGATGTCTCCTGGAGCGACATTGGTGCCGTATTTGCGGAGCACGGCGGTCATGGCATCTGGAATCGCTCCCAGGTGGAGAGGCAGGGTCAGCCCCTGCGCGATCATCTCTCCACTGGCGGTACAGAAACCGGTAGAGAAGTCCATCACATCCTTGATCACTCCCGAATGGGCGGTGCGGACCACGGTGAGGGCCATCTCATCCACAATCGACTGCAGGGCGTTTTTGATCAGCTCCAGGGTAATCGGATCGACGCGACTCTGCTCCACCTCTCTCCTCCTCAAGGCAGGGTGATGATCACGTTGTGCCAGGCATCTCTCTTCACCCGGCATTCCGGGGGTACCACGATGGTGGCATCGTACTCTTCGATGATCATGGGTCCCTCTTCCCCCTCCATCCCCAGGCTCTCCCGGCTTCTGATCGGCGTTTCCACCTCTCCGTAGGCGGTACCGAAATAGACCGGTCGAGAAGGGGACAGGGAGAGGGCATGTGTATCCGGCTGGAGTTGCTCAGGAAAGCGAGGCCTGGTGGGGAGACCTCGCGCAACGAGACGCAGGTTGACCAGTTCGATCGGTTCGTTATCCGCCTTGTGTCCGTATGTTTTCTGGTGCTCTTCACCAAAACGGGTAGCCAGCTTTTCTAGGGTGGTGGCGGTGATGATACCCGGGTCAAGGGGGACGGTCAGCTCAAATGACTGGCCGGCGTAGCGGAGATCAACGGCACGTTCGATCACCATCGCTTCTGCCGCATATCCCTCGCGGGACAGGGTCTCGCGTAGCTCTGCCTCCAGGGTGGCGAGCATCCCATTGAACTCCGCCAGGTCGAGTCTATGCAGCGAGCGGTAGTAGGTCTGCACGTGATGGTGTTCCACCTCGGAGACGAGGAGGCCAAAGGCACTAAAGACACCGGGAAAAGGAGGGATGATCACCGTCTTCATCTCCAGGGCCTGGGCCAGGGCGGCCGCATGTACCGGACCATTCCCCCCAAAAGCCATCAGGGCAAAATCCCTCGGATCACGACCACGCTCGGTCGATACCGCCCGGACTGCCCGCATCATGCTGGCATTGGCCAGGATGTGTACCCCGTAGGCGGCTTCGGGCAGGGAACGGGAGAGCGGGGTGGCGATCTTCCGGGAGAGGATGCGGGCCGCTTTTTCCCGTTCCAGGGCCAGGGCACCACCGACCAGATAGGCCGGATTCAGGTACCCGAGCAGGAGATTGGCATCGGTGAGGGTCGGCTCTTCCCCGCCCTGGTTGTAGCAGATCGGCCCGGGTATCGCCCCGGCGCTCTGGGGGCCGACCTGCAGGTGTCCACCCTTATCGATCCAGGCGATGCTCCCTCCCCCGGCTCCCACCTCGGCGATGTCGATCACCGGGGCCCGGACCAGGTACCCTCCCCCTTTGATCAGCCGGCTCCCCACCGTGATGCCTCCCCCTACCTCGTACTCGGGTGAGCGGGAGAGGAGGCCTCCTTCAATGATGGACGCCTTGGCCGTGGTTCCCCCCATGTCGAGGGTGATCACGTTAGGATAGCCGCATTTTCGACTCACCGCCGCTGCACCGATCACCCCGGCCGCCGGTCCGGATTCGATGATATGGACCGGTCTTTCCCGGGCCACCGTGGCCGACATGATCCCGCCGTTCGACTGCATGATCAGAAGGGGTCTGGTGTACCCGAGCCGCCGTAGTCCCTGCTCCAGGGTGTCCAGGTATTGTTGTACGACCGGCATCACATAGGCGTTGATCACCGTGGTGCTCGTCCGTTCGTACTCCTTGATCTCGGGGAGGATCTGGTGGGAGAGGGAACAGTACAGGTCGCTGTACCGCTCCCGGATGAAGGCACCGATCTGCTGTTCATGCACCGGGTTCAGGAAGGAGTTGATCAGGCAGACCGCCACCGAGGTCACCCCTTCCCGGCGGAGTTTCTCCAGAGCCTGTTCGACCTCGTCCTCCTGCAAGGGGACCAAGATTTCTCCCCGGTGATCGATGCGTTCCCCGACCTCCAGGCGCCAGCGCCTTTCGACCAGCGGTTTCGGTTTTTCCCAGCGCAGGTTGTAGAGTTCCGGCATGCGGATGCGTCGAATCTCGAGGACATCCCGGAATCCTCTGGTGGTGATCAGGCCGGTCTTGGCCCCCTTCTGCTCCAGGATGGCATTGGTGGCTACGGTGGTGCCGTGAATCACCTCTTCCGGTATGGTGTCGGCAAAGGTAGGGAGGAGGCGTTCCAGACCGCGGAGGATGCCCTGGCTGAAATCTTCTGGTGTCGAGAGGACCTTGAGGGTGGAGAGCTTTCCGGTGGCATCGAGAGCCAGAATATCGGTAAAGGTCCCGCCAATATCGATACCAACGCGTATACCCACGTCTGCTCCTTCTCCTTGGGGTGAGTATCAGATGTGATCGAGTTTGTCCGTATCCTATCCTCTTCCTGGTGGGAGGTCAAGAGCCTTTTTCTCCTCCCAGGTTACTACCGGCACCCTCGCAGTGTAGGTAGGAGGTTATAATGGAGAGAAGAGAGGGGGGGGACTGGTCCGCTCCCATCTGGAGGAGGAAAGAAGAGAGGGAGCGGACCGGGTGAGGGACGATCCTGTTAATAAGTCTGCTCCTGTTTCTGGCTTTCGCAGACCTCCTTGATCTCATCCTTCACCAGCTTGCCGTCCTGCCAGACCCGTTCGCGCACCTTATGGCAGTTGGTCTGGGCGTTGAAACCGACCGGGGTTGCCTCGACTTTTTGGAAGCCATCAACACTCTGGTAGGCAACCGGCTGACCGCTCTGCGCTGCTTCGCGGGCGGCACGGGAGGAGATCTCGGTTACCGTTCCTCCCAGGGCAGCCCCAAGTAATCCCCCGATGAGTGCACCACGCCAGCGGTTATCCTTGTCGATCAAGGCACCGGCTCCTGCCCCTAGAGCCCCACCGGCCGCAGCCCCCTGGTACGTCCGTTCGGTCGTCACGCAGGAAGAAAGTAAAAGGGTACCGAAGACACCTACTACCAACCAAACGACCACTCTTTTCATGCGTTATCCTCTCCCTGTATACTTGATAGATAAGCTGGGGGATGCTGTCCCCTCCTGGTATTTATTGTCCAGAGAGGTGGCATCATAAGAACTCTGCTTCCCGGTAACCCCTCCTTATAAAAAGATAATGTTTTCTCCCAGGCACGTCAAGGTTCTGCCTGGCTGTCGGGGTTTGCGTCGGCATCCGCATGCGCTCAAAGACCGCCTATGGCCTCTCCTCGCCTCTTTTTTCCCCGCATCGAATTTTTTTTGAAAAAATGCTCAAGAAAAATATGGGCCCTGCCGATAGGATAGATGAACCGATTCGGTATCCTCAGAAAGACGCAGTACCGTGCAGGACCGGAGAGGTTTGCAGTTCAAAGCAAAATTGGTTTCTCCCTCCTTTTTTGCTTGGTTTTCCCCTCTCCATCCCCCGGTCAGGTCCCCCCCTCCCTGACCGGGGTTCCCCCAAAGTGAGCCGGTTTTCCCTCCCCTTTTTCTCCTTGCAAATCAGAGTGGGCTGTGTTACGTTTGGGACGTTTGGGTAAGGCAGGAAAAATCGAATCCCTTATAGAAGAGAGGGAGCGAGCCATCCAGGGTTCGGTCTCTGGCTCATGGAGAGGAGGAGTAATCATTCAGATCACAGGGGAGGAGGAAGAGATGAGAGAGACGACGATAAGTCGGCGAAGGTTCATGAAAACGACGGCTTTGGCAACCGCTGCAGCCTTCCAGCCGCTTTTCTGGATACCGCGAAGCGCTTCGGCAGCTCAAGAACTGCGGGTGTGGACTTACAATAACTTCATCACCAAAGAGTTTCGCCAGAGTTTTGAGTCAGAGACAGGGATCCGCATCCGGGTAAAACTCATCGATGATCAAGGGAAGGAGTTGAATCTTCTGGTGGCCGAAAAACCGAATTTTACGGCAGATGTTGTCACCGTTGCCGGTCATCGTTTTCCCCAGTTTATCAACCAGGGGACCATCGAACCGCTGGATGAGAGCAAGATCAAGAGCTGGGAGACCATTAATCCTGTGTACCGGGAAGCGGATTGGATGATCCGGGATGGGAAGCGGTGGGGGGTCCCTATCCTCATGGGATCAGAAGGGATGGCCTATAACGAGGAGAAGATGGGGAAGGTCGATACCTGGGACGTCATGTTTGATGAACGGTATAAGGGTAAGATCGCCTATCAGGTGCAGGATTTCCTCTCCATTGCCATGCAATACCTCGGCTACGATGGCACCATGGTCAGCTATCTGAAACGCCCTGAGGTGGGGAGACGGGCGGTGGAAGCGACGAAGAACTTCCTGATCAAGCATAAACATCTGGTACGGGCCTTCTACGATTCAGGGGCACAGGTGCAGCAGATGTTTATCAATGAAGATATCTGGGTGGCCCAATGCTGGTCTGGTCCTGCTGCACGCCTGATCATGGACGGTTTCCCCATCCGCTATACGATTCCACGAGAAGGGGGATTCGGTTTTGTCTATACCTTTAGCGTGGTCAAAGGGGCCCGCAACCGGGAGAATGCCTACAAGTTCCTGAATGCCATCATGTCTGATCCGCGCCAGGGGACCTATCTGACCAAAGCGACCGGCTTTGTCTCCACCTTCGTGGGAGCAGAAAAGGGTTTGACCGAGCTGGAGCGGAAGGCCTCCTCCCTCTCCCAGGAAGAACTGGAGCGGATTACCTTCTTCTCACCCGTTGCCGTAGAGTTTAAATACAAGCTGTTTGATCGTGCCGTGGAAGAAATTAAGGCGGCCTAATCTCTTCTAGCCCCCCTCCCACTCGCGGCCTCTTTCCGAGAAGGAGGTCGGGAGTGGCAGATCCTGGAAGGATCAGTAGATGTTTTTCCAAAAGCCCTGGTGGGATGTACTACGGGACTGGAGAGCCTATCAACGGTTATTGACGCTTTTTACCACCTCAGATCGAGCCCGGTTTTGGGCTCTGGGATCGCTTCCCCTCCTCTGGCTCCTGGGAGCCCATCTCCTTCCCCTGTTGCAGATGGCGGTCATCAGCTTTTATACCCAGTTTCCGGTCATCGACGAGAGCCGCACGACGTTTACGCTGCAAAATTACCTTACCTTTTTCCGACGATCGGTCTACCTTACCGCCTTTGGCAGGACCCTGCTCTTTGCCACTTTGGTGAGCTTTTCTACGTTGATTATGGTCTATCCCATCGCCTATTTCATCGCCCAGGTTGCCGAACAGCAAAAGCAGCTCCGCTATCTGCTGCTCCTGCTGGCTCCCTACTGGGCCAGCTATATCATCCGCACCTTTGCCTGGATGATCGTGTTGGGGAACAAGGGGTTACTCAATGCCATTTTGCGGTGGCTGGGGGTGATCGATGAACCTGTTCCCTTCATGTACACCTCTTTTTCCCTGTCCATGGGGGTACTCTACGTCACCATCCTCTATATGCTCTTGCCGTTATATTCGAGCATTGAAAAGATCGATTCCTCCCTGTTACAGGCGGCTGCAGACCTGGGGGCTACCCCCTTCCAGCGCTTCCTGCGGGTGACCCTGCCCCTGTCCAAGGAGGGGATCTTCACCGGTTGTTTGCTCGTTTTCATCCTGACCTCCGGCCTGTATGCCGTTCCGGTGCTCCTGGGAGGCCCCCATACCACCCTCTTTGCCGAGTCGATCGGAAATTACTTTTCCGCCACTTCCCAGGGAGAATGGCCCATGGGATGTGCCCTGGCTTTCATCCTTCTCCTGGTAATGCTGGGGATAGCGGGAGTAAGCCTGCGGGTGATCAGGATCAGCGGAGAGAAGCTCTTATGAGAGGAGAGAGACGATGGTATGATAGCCTGGGCCTCAAGGCGCTGTACTGGGCCCTGGTGCTTTACCTCTTTCTGCCTATTCTGGTCATGGTCCTTATGGGGTTCAAGGATTCACGCTTCATCGGCTTTCCCATCCGACACTTTACCCTGAAGTGGTACGGGACGGTGCTGCAGGATACGGAGATCATGGGGGCTTTCGGCTATTCGGTCATCATCGCGGTGGTCTCCACGATCCTCTCCCTGTTGATCGGATTGAACATCGGGGTGTTTTTGGGGCGGGTGACCTTTTGGGGACGAGGGATCGCCTTTGGTCTTATGCTCCTTCCCGCCGTCATTCCCGGGATTATCTCCGGCATCTCTTTGCGCCTCTTTATCAAACTCCTCGCCATAGAGCCCGGGACGCTCGCCTTGATTCTCGGCCACACCATCCACAACGTTCCCTTTGTGGCCATCATGATCCTGAGCCGGCTCAAAGCCATGAATCCTTCCTTAGAAGAAGCGGCCATGGACTTAGGCGCTGACGAGCTGATCACCTTCTGCCGGGTGACGCTCCCCTTTTTAAAGCCGGCCCTGGTCGGAGCAACCGTCTTCTCCCTGCTCATCTCCTTTGATGATTTCATCCGTTCCTACTTTCTGGCCGGATATTCTCTGACCTTACCGGTGCTGATCTTTGCCAAGCTCCGCTTCGGCATGAGCCCGGAGATCAATGCCATCTCCACGCTGGTCTTGCTGATCACCGTCACGGCAGGGCTGGTTACCGAGCGCTTTCTACGTCGCAGGTGAGGATATGGTCCCTCAGGGGTTTTTAAGTAAGTATGACTAACAGTTTGAACACTTTTTTGTCCCACGAACTTCGCGCTGTCTCCAGGTCTACACCGCCGAGGACGCCGAGGGCGCAGAGCGTTTTTGCTTACCCGGCGTTCTCTGCGTGCTCGGCGGTAAAAAGTTCTTCCGGTCACGCATGGCCTGAAGATGGCTCAAAGTGCAAAAGGGTGAGTAATAGTTACTTATGCAGGACGACATCATCATTCAACTGGACAACGTGACAAAGAGATTTGGGGAGGTCACGGCGGTAGAGCGCCTGTCCCTGGCGGTGCGGCGGGGGGCTTTTGTCACCTTGCTGGGGCCGAGCGGATGTGGAAAGACGACGACGCTGAAGATGATAGCCGGCTTTCTCCGCCCTACCAGCGGCAGGATCTTCCTGGAAGGGCAGGAAGTCTCTAAGGTCCCTCCCTACCGTCGCAACGTGAATATGGTCTTCCAGGACTACGCCCTTTTCCCTCATCTTACCGTCAGCCAGAACATCGCCTTTGGTTTGCAGATGAAACGATACAGGCCGGCGGAGATCCCCAAGAGGGTTACCCAGCTTCTGGAGATGGTGGAATTACCCGATATCGCCGATCGCAAACCGGATCAGTTATCCGGTGGACAGCGGCAACGGGTGGCACTGGCCAGGGCCCTGGCTCCGGATCCGGCCGTCTTATTGCTGGATGAACCCCTGGGAGCACTGGATCTAAAGCTGCGCCAGCAGATGCAGCTCGAACTGAAGCGCATCCAGGTCAAAACGGCAAAGACCTTCATCTATGTCACCCACGATCAGGAAGAGGCCTTAACCATGTCCGATCTGATCGTGGTCATGCATCAGGGCCGTCTGGAGCAGGTGGGGAGTCCTGTGGAGCTGTACGAGCGTCCTGCCACCAAGTTTATCGCCGATTTTGTGGGAGAGACGAACCTGCTGACGTGTCGGGTCACCGCCGTGCACGGGGAGGAGATCGTCCTCGACTGGCAGGGAATTGTCCTCCGTGCCCGGAAGAGCACCCTGCCTGGTCACGCTCCGCAGCCGGAGAGGGGAGATGTCCTCTTCGTCTCCCTGCGGCCGGAGAGGATCCGGGTATTCCCCGGGGAGGCGAGCACCCCGAACCGGGTCCAGGGGAGTCTTGAGCAGGGTATCTATAAGGGGAATTGCATGCGACTCCTGGTGCGGGTGGGAGCCGAGAGCGTGCTCAAGGTCGATATGGACCCTCACCATTTTCAGGAGCAGAGGCATCGGCTTGCAGAGAGGATCGTTTTGGGATGGGAAACCCATACCATGGTTCTGCTCCCCTCTTAAACGAGTAAGAGGGGAAGGAAAAATCCTTCCCCTCTCTTCACTCTACCTCCTGGACGCCATCAGGGCAGGATGGCGATGGCTCTTCCTGGTCCCCCATGGTTGTTCTCGATCTTCGGGTTTAAGAAGACGTAGAACGCTCCTGTGGGGGGGAGTTGTCCTACACCGATCAGGAACTCGGTGAAGATCATCCCTTCGTTGGCTGCCACCCAGTGGGTCATGGTCGCGGCAGCCTGATCGACCGAGCCCATATCCGGCGCATCGATTCCCACATGTTTTACCCCTTTTTGGGCCAGGTAGCGGATCGCTTCTGGGGTGGGAGCAGGCCATCCTTCTGCCAGTCCATCCAGGGGAGCTTTGATGGTCATATCTGGTCTCCCGCGTTCAAAGGCCCTGAAATGGGCATCGGTGTGGCCGGTATGGAAGAGGACCACTTCACCTGCCTTGATGGGTCCATAGAGTTTTTCATGCGCTTTGATATCGTCCACGGTGATCTCCGGTGAGGCTGGCCAGTCCTTCGGATCCGTGGTCCCCACCAGGTACTGGACGTTGATGACCCGCGCCGGGCCCATGAAGTAGTGGATCGGCACTTTGTCAGAGGTCATGTCGGTGGTTTTCAGTTGACCGTACTTGGCCTCAAACTCTTTGAGGACCGCTTTGGCCTCCTCGCCGTAACGGTTGAAGTCGAAGCCTGGCGGTGGGCCGTAGTGGGCTGGTGGATCCACGTGGGTTCCGGTGCGGGAATCCACGATATGCGTGTTGACCCAGTACGGACCGAAAGGTCCGTTGAAGTAATTCACAGGGATGACCGCATGATAGGGAAAGACGTAGTTCCCTACTCCCCTTCCCGTCCACCAGACCGGGTGCCGCATGGAGAGGATCACGGAGAGATCTACCACCCGCTTGGCCCGCACCGCCTTCATCAACTCGGCTGCCAGTTTCAAGTCGGTAATGGCCACGGCTCGGGTCTCCACGGTCGGTGAGCCCTTGTGTTTGACCGGCAGGGCGATGAAGAGGGCACCGTTGGGCACGAGGTGCAGGTTCATCAACCCTTCGACATCGAGGCCACCATGTTTGAAGAGTCCCAGATGACTCTCCAAAGCCAGGGGGTTCTGATACATTCCAGCCGGGCCAGGAAGGGAATACTTGGGTTTCCCAAAGGCACCTACGCTGGGGCTGTCCAGTCCTACCAGTCGAATCCCTTTACTCCCGATGTAATCCTGCGTATCAAAATCGGGTGCTGGCCAGACTGGCGAGGTCCCGGCAATGGGATCGGCCAGCAGGCGTCTTCCCTCTGGTAAGGGGAGATCGTATTTGTCATCATAGCCGCTCCAGTACAAGACAGCATCTCCGGGCTGTAGGGGTCGGTAAGACTGTTCTGTTGCCTTCACCATCTCTACGGTGAATAAGGGGCTGACGCCATTGGGGGCTTGATCGAGGATCTTTCTCCCGTCGATCTTCACCACCTCTCCCAGGAATTGCCAGGCCGCCACCTTATCACAGGTCAGATCTCCCCAGTAGCCGGAGTTGGGAAGCCCACTCTCCTGGGGCGGCATCATGTGGGTTGGACAATCCAGTTGTGTGGCCGTGTTTTCATCGACAAGCAAGAGGTCCGAAGCCCATGGACCCGGACTGTGTTGGATGTAGGGGACGATGATCGGCTGGTGATGGAGGCTCCCTCCCGGCCAGTACTGGAAGTGCTTCATGGAGACCGTTGGGGAGAGGTCTACCACCGTATCAGCCGTCACCGGCCAGTAATGGGTAGCACCGGCACCGGCAGCCGCCCTGCCTTTTTCCTGCACCTGATACTGGGCCGCAGCGAGTCCCACGAGTCCAGCGATCAGGAGGAGACTCCAGATCAGACTGCGTATCTGCCACCTCATGATATCTCCCTCCTCTGGTTGAGGGTTTATTCCGAGACGTCTTCTTCCCCTGCGCCGGTCTCACCCATCTTGTTCCCCTACACCACCTCCCCTCTCGATGTGGTGAGACCATAATCGACCCATCACATCACGTTACCCTCGTCCTGTCAAGGAGAAATTATCGTCAGCAAAAACGAGTTTTTTCTCCCCATTTTTCTCCCTCTCCCCCTTGACTTACCCCGCTTTTTTCCTTAATTTATGGATGACAATGGAATGTCGGGTAGAGAGCTTCAGCATGGTGGACGCGCCCAAATGGTACTAGTCGTTTTTTAGGGGAAGAAGGACTAGACATGAGGCGCAGAGTTCAAACTTATCTCATTCAGGAGGAGAGATAGTATGGCCTACGTGATTGCGGAACCGTGTATCGGGGTGAAGGATACTGCCTGTGTAGAGGTTTGTCCGGTCGATTGCATCCATCCGACCAAAGACGAACCGGATTTTGAGAATGCAGAGCAGCTCTATATCAATCCCGATGAGTGTATCGACTGCGGGGTGTGCGAGCCGGAGTGTCCAGTAGAAGCGATCTTTGAGGAGAGCGAACTCCCCGATAAATGGCAGGAGTATATCGAGAAGAATGCTGCTTACTATCAATAAAACCTCTTAACACGCTTCGGATACCAGGGAAAGCGCTTTTCCGGAGTGAAGGCTGAGCTTTCTCTAATCCCCGATTTTCCGGCAGGAGAAGGAAAATCGGGGATTTTTTCTTAGCGCTCGACAAAGAGAGCGGCGAGCATGCTGGCGGTGACAATCCCGATGACCTGTCCATGTTCATCGACGACCGGCATCGCCGATATCCGCTTCTCCTTGAGTTTGAGGGCAGCTTCCTGCACCGTCTCATCCCGTCTGGCTACCACCGGTTCGCGCGCCATAATCTGCGCCACTTCTTCCTGTAGGCGATCCTCCGCAATGGCCCGGGAGATGTCCCAGGGGGTAACCACGCCGATGAGCCGGTTGTCTTCGGAAAGCACCGCCACCAGATCGAATTCTGCTGCCGTCATCTCCTGTGCCGCCAGCTTGATGGGGACATGACTCTGGATCGTCTTGATCTTGGGGGAGAGGACATCCTTCACCAGCTTCCGGATACGACGACGGCTGATCATCTCGGCAGCCTGACAGGGGAGGAGGTCCGGATTGCGGGTCAACTCTTCGATCAGCTCACGGATATTCTGCCGGATAACTGAAGTCAGTTTTTCGTGAGCTCTCTGCTTTCTTGCGCTGGCGATCTCTGCGATTTCTGTGGCATGCTGCTGGAGGAAATCTTCTATGGCTTCCCGGTTGCCGAGCAGTTCCCGGGGAGGAAGACAACGATCGGCCTGCTCGAGCTTTTCAAAGGCGGCAAAGATGACCCCACCCGCATTGACCAGGTAATCGGTGGCCAGAAAGGTCCCTTGCTCTTTGTACAGGGCCGTTTCCAGGGCTTCCCGCGCCTTCCTATCCTCTTCCCGGCTCGAATAGGTATTGGCCCCTTCTACAATCAAACGCCATCGCCCTACCCGGCTGAGGTCGAGCGGTTGGCCGTAGAGCTGGAGATAGTCTCGCTTGGGGGAAGCAGGGATAAAGATGTCTGCACTCTCCCGGAGGAGCTCATCCCGGGCATTGCTGAACTTGACCTCTCCTCGCTTTCCCTCATACGGCTTATGGTAATAGGCCATGTACTCTCTATCGGTCACCACTCCCTCTTCCTGGCGACGTAGCAGGCGGTCGATGGCCAGTCCCTCTGCGCAGTAAAGATAGCCTTCCCGATCGCTGATACCGATGATCTTCGCTCCCCTTTCGGCCAGTAGCCGGGCCACATGGGCTCCGACTGCACCAAAGCCCTGGATGATGACGGTTGCCCCGCGCAGGCGCAAGGGTTTCTGGTGGCGAAACTGGGGAAGGACACGCAGCTTTTCCCACTGTTCCAGGATGGTCTCGATGGCAACCACCACCCCTTCTGCCGCGGCTCCTGAGGCATCGATCGCATTGCCTCCCATGCGCACCGGCTTGGACACGGCGTTATCGAGCCCGTTCTCGATGGCGATTAAGGCCATGTCTTCATCATTGGTCCCCACATCCGGACCGGGGATATAGTCGTTGGTGTAACGCCTGAGCAGGCGGGCAAAGGTCCGGATGACCTCTTCGCGTTCTGCGTCGGTGAGCCTGGCTCGATCAGCGATGATGCCGGCTTTGCCACCGCCAAAGTCGAGCTGCGCGGCGGCATTTTTCAGGGTCATCCCCCGCGCCAGGAAGGCGATGTCTTGTGGCGTGATCTCCGGTTGCATCCGGATGCCCCCCAGGGCCGGCCTCCCTCGAGAGAGGTTGTCCAGGACCAGGTACCCTCCGATCTCCAGTTCACTCGTTTCATCCCACAGGAAGATGACCTTTTCCGGTCCCAGCGTATCGACCTGAATCCCCATCCGCTCCAGCAGTCTGCTATCCTCTGTACCGCCAAATTCGACGTAGACCCTCCCCTCTTCCTCGATGCGCCGGCGATCGAGTTCATGCTGGCTGAGCAATGCCCGGAGTGTCTCACGGAGTTTCCGTGGAATCATGGAGTGACCTCGTTTCCAGAGAAAGACCGGCGTTGGGCCGATCAGCGGAGCAGGCGGGCCGCCTCTTTGGCAAAGTAGGTGATGATGATATCGGCTCCTGCCCGTTTGATGCTCAGGAGGATCTCCATCATGACCCGTTCCCCATCGATCCAGCCCTGGGCTGCCGCAGCCTTGACCATGGCGAACTCTCCGCTCACGTTGTACGCGGCCAGCGGGAGGTTGTAGGCCTGCCGGACACGATAGATGACGTCTAGATAGGAGAGGGCCGGTTTCACCATGACGATATCCGCACCTTCTTCGATATCCAGGCCGACTTCACGTACCGCTTCCCGGCTGTTAGCCGGATCCATCTGGTAGGAACGGCGATCCCCAAAAGCGGGAGCGGAATCTGCAGCTTCCCGGAAAGGACCGTACATGCTGGAGGCGTATTTGGCGGCATAGGCCATGATGGGGATATGATCGAAGCCGTGGAGATCGAGTATCTCTCGAATCGCCTTTACCCGGCCATCCATCATGTCCGAAGGCGCAACCATATCGGCGCCAGCCTCGGCATGGGAGAGGGCGGTTTTGGCCAAGAGCTCAACACTCTTATCGTTATGCACCCGGCCGTTCTCGATCACGCCGCAGTGTCCATGGCTGGTATACTCACAGAGACAGACGTCCGTAATCACCAGGAGATCGGGGAAGCTTTTCTTGAGAGCCCTGACCGCCCGCTGCACGATCCCATCCTCGGCATACCCCTCTGAGCCGACTTCGTCCTTTTTCTCCGGCAGCCCGAAGAGGAGTACCGCCGGTATGCCCAGATCACTCACCTCTTTGACCTCCTCCAGTAACCGGTCGATGGAGAGATGATAGTTGGTCGGCATGGAAGGGATCTCTTCTTTCACTCCGAAGCCGGGGACCACAAAGAGGGGGTAGATGAAATCGTTCACCGACAGGTGGGTTTCACGAACCATATCACGAAACAATGCTTTTTCCCGGAGACGACGCGCGCGATACCTTGGAAAATACACCTCTGCTCTCCTCTCTTGGCTCGATGAGTACTCCTCCTGGCAGAAGAGGCTTCCTCGCCTGCCCTGTACCCATCGGTTGTGGCTATGATGATCTGGTAAAATAGTCTACGATCGCCTGGGCCAAAGCCGGGATCGTATATTCCCTGGCGACAATGTCGGGTTCTATCCCCATCTGCCGCATCGTTTCCGTGGTGATGGGACCGATGGAAGCGGTCCGTACCCCCTGCAAGAGGGTTGAGAGATCTTCTTCGCTAAAGAGAGAGACAAAATTGCGAACCGTAGAAGAGCTGGTAAAGGTGATCACCGCAATCTCACCTGCCCGTAACATCTGTTTGATGCTACCGGTGTCAACAGAAGGCTTGATGCTCCGGTACGCCGGGACCACATCCACCGTCGCACCCGCCTCCCGCAGGCGTTCCACCAGTACCGCCCTTGCCTCCAGGGCCCGTGGTAAGAGGATCCTGGTCCGGGAGAGATCGGTCTTTTGCTGGAGCGCCGTACAGATCGCCTCTGCCCGGTACTCCTCCGGTACCAGCTCGACCTGCAGTCCTGCCCCGGTCAGGGCCGCAGCGGTGGCGGGTCCGATGGCACAGAGGTGGAAGTCGCGCAGGACCTGGGGAGATTGGCCGTGGAAGGATAAGCGGGCCAGGAATTGCTGCACCCCGTTGGCGCTGGTAAAGATGATCCATTGATACGTTGACAGGGCGGCAATGGCCCGGTCGAGCGGCTCCCAGGAAGGAGGAGGGACGATCTGAATGGTGGGAAACTCGATCGGCTCTGCCCCCAGGGAGCGCAGCAGTTGTGAAAAGGCCTGCGCTTGCGGCCGGGGCCTGGTAATGAGGATCTTACGACCCAGCAACGGCTGTCTCTGGTGTGAGGTTTCGGTCTTCATCATCGCTCGGCCATCTTCCCTTTCTGTTTCTGTCCCCGTTCGATCTCGGCCAGGATATCACGTCCGCCCGCATCTAAGAGATCCTCTGCCAGGGCTCTCCCTATGGTAACCGCTTCGCTGATGGCACCTTCCCGCTTGCCGGTCAGCAGTCGCTTCCCGTTCACACTGCTGATCATGCCGCGTAGCACCAGCCGGTTGGCCTCGATCCGGCCTAGAGCTCCCACCGGAACCTGGCATCCCCCGCCAAGATGGTGTAAAAAGGCCCGTTCGGCGATGATCGCCGCTTCCGTCTCCGGGGAGTGCAGCTTGTGGACGAGGGCTTCCACCTCCTGATCCTCCTCACGGATTTCGATGCCTAAGGCGCCCTGGCCTACTGCCGGCAGGCAGATATCCGGGCTGAGATACTCGGTGATCTTCTGCGCCCATCCCATCCGCAGCAGGCCGGCTGCGGCAAGGACGATGGCGTCGTACTCCCCTTCGGCCAGCTTGCGCAACCGGGTATCGATATTCCCTCGCACCGGGACGATGACCAGATCAGGGCGGTAGTGGAGCAGTTGCGCCTGCCGACGCAGGCTGCTGGTCCCGACCCGGGAGCCTTTGGGCAGCTGGTGCAGGGGAAGCCCTGAACGGGAGATCAGGACGTCGCGGGGGTCTTCGCGACGAGGGATGGCCCCCACGGTAAGACCGGAGGGGAGCCGGCTGGGAAGGTCTTTGATGCTG
>RFHZ01000224.1 GCA_003696125.1 Nitrospinota bacterium | reverse complement strand
GGCCAGGGTATCGGAGCCGACAAAACCGGCCAGGGGGGGTAAAAAGGTTCCTACGGCGTGCCGGTTGACGGCAATCCCCAGTTCCTGGGCGCTAAAGGTCGCCTCCCCATCCCAGAGAGGGATATAGGGGGCGGTACCGAGGCTGTAAGGGTCCAGGCCGAAGAAAAAGTGGAACATGGCCGTGTTCCCCACCAGGACCAGCCGGTAGACATGGGCACGGTCGATCTGTACCTCGTGACAGAGGGAAGCGATCAGGTGATTCAGATCGGCCAGCAGCCTTCGTTGCAGGCGGATTCGCCCCTCTTCCCTCTCCTGGGCAAACTTGATGCGTGAGACCACATCGGCCCCGTATCGCTGCTGCCCGTTGGCTTTGGCCGCCGAGGCAAGGAGATGACCGCTTCGCAGATCCAGGAGATAGGCGGCAAGGGTGGTGGTGCCGATATCGATGGCCACCCCATAGCATTGTTCGGGAGTATCTCCCGCCTCTATGTCGAGGAGTTGATCGCCGAAAGTGGTGATGGTCAGGGTCTCCTGTTGAAACCAGAGCGAGGCGGGAAGGGCAGCCAGGACTCGAGGGTTTAGCCTGTACGTGGTGGGAAGCCGGGTTTCGATTGCTGCCCAGAGGGAGCGATGTTCCCCCAAGAGGGGAGGAGAGAGGCGAACGACATGTCGCTGCACCTCACTTTTCACCTCCCCTGCCCGTTCCCGACCCAGGATTTTCAGTTTTGCCGAGGGGATAACATAGACGTTGAGGAGCTCTACGGTAAGGGGAGAGGTGATGGAGAGGCAACAGGCCAGCCGTATCCCCTGGGAGCGCTCCTCCGGGGAGAGATGCTCCAGTTCGGGCGGGCTAAACTCCTCCTCCCCTTCCAGGAGACGAACCCGGCATTTTCCACAGGTCCCCTGGCCTCCACAGGAGGAATCGATCGATAACTCCAGCCTTTCTGCCGCTTCGAGCACGGTGGTGCCGGCCGGAACGCGGAGGTGTTTGTGCACGGGATGAAAGGTGATGGTGACTCTCTGAGGCATCGTCCTCTTCCCCTCTTACCGGAGAAAGCGCTCGCCAAGTTCAGTATAGTACGATTTACGCAGGATCTGATCGAGCAGGGGGGTGGGGATCATCTGAGCCGCCAGCGCCTCCGGGTTCCCTTCTTGCCGCAGGTGTTGCAGTGTTTCATAGACCGCCCGTGTCGCCACCCGGATGGCCAGGTGAGGCACCAGGATCATCCGGTACCCAAGCTTTTGGAAGAAGGCAAGGTCCATCGGCTGTCCTGGAGGAGAAGAGACCGCTCCGCTCAGGAGAGGGAGAGAGACCGCCTCTCGCAAGGCCTGGAACTCCTCCGGCTTCTTCAGTCCCACCACCAGCAGGGCATCGACACCGGTCTCCTCATACGCCTTTGCCCGCTTGATGGCTTCCGGCAGTCCCTGGCTGCGCAGGGCATTGGTCCGGCCGATGATCACCAGAGAAGGGTCTTCGCGTGCCTCTAGGGCAGCCCGGAGCTTTCCCTGCATCTCGGCTATGGAGATCAACGCCCCCGGGGAAGCGGGGGCAAAGGGTTGGGGAAGCACGGCATCCTCCAGGGTAAGGGCAGAAACCCCGGCCGCCTCCAGTTCCTGGACGGTCCGCATGACTCCGAGCGCATTCCCGTAGCCGTGATCCGCATCCACCATCACGCTGAGGGAGGTGGCACGGACGATCTGTCGGGCCAGGGTCGCCAGCTCACTCAGCGTGAGCAGGACCAGATCCGGTGTGGCCAGAAGGGTTGCTGCCGCTGCCGAACCGGGAAGAAGGGCAACCTGGAAGCCGACCTCTTCGGCGATGCGTGCCGAAACCGCATTAAAAACCCCGGGGACCCAGATACTCTCTGTACCGGACAATACCTGTCGATATCGTTCTCTGCGCGCTGTCGGATGCATGCACCTCTCCTCTCATTCCACAGCCGTACCAGATCAACCGAAACTGACGTGGTTTCTCTACTATACCATACTTTCTCCTTCTGTAAAACGCCTTTTTCATGATCGCAGGGTCTTTTTGGCGTACCCGGCGGTCAAGAGAGCCTTTCCAATAACCCATCGCGCTACAAGCTATCAGGGGGCAGAAATGATGGTCACGGCTCCTCTGCTTTCCTTTGACCTCCTATAGAGAACATGGTATAATGTAGCACTCTCTAAGATATCTTCCATCCTGGAAAGGATATCATTGCACAAAAGGGTGTGGCTTGACATTTCCTCTGCAGTCTGGTAACGGTCATGTTCCGAAGGTGGATCAGTGAGAGGAGAGCTGCCTGGACAGCTCCTCCTGTGCCTCTGCATCGGCGTATCATCCTCTTGCGTCGAGGCCTTCCTCTTATTGTCCTCTCCCTTGCCGCCTTTCATCAGCTCATCCTCTACGCCTTGCTCGATCGTCTCCCCCCTGCCTGGCACGGCTTGGTGCAACTCTCGGTGTACGGGCTGACCGGGATCGTTGTGGCCTGGATCGGGTTCACCTGGTTGCTGCGAGCCGTTGTACGGCAGGAACAGGCAGAAGCCGATCTGCGCCGGGCTTATGCAGACCTGGAGCACACCCACCAGCAGTTGCGGACGATTCATGCCGTGGGACGGCGCATCGCCAACGCCTCTGACGAGCAGGAGTTGCTGGAGATTGCCTGGGGATTGAGCGATACGGCGGCAGGTGTCCTGCGCTGTCAGATGCAGGCCGGTCTCTCCTCGGATCGCTGCGCCGCATGCCGACCGTTAACCGCCCGCTTCAACGACGACTGTCCTCTATTAAAACCTCTCCAGCAGGCAGGATGTCCGGATGATATCGACCAGGTCGTCTGTCTCCCCATGGGTCATCGTGGGGAACGGGTAGGGGTCGTGGTGGCTTACCTGAAGGCCGGGACTTCTCCTTCCGCCGAACAGCTCGATCTGTTGAACATCCTGGCCACCGAGATCACGGCAGCCCTGGAAGGGGTGCGGCTGCGAACCCGGCAGATGGCCACCCTCTATGCTGTCGACCGGGTGACGCAAGAGCATCACGACCTAGATGCCCTCCTGGAGCGAGTCCTCACCACCACGCTTAACGGGTGGGGGGCGCAGGCAGGAGCGATCCTGCTGGTTGAGGACACCGGTGGGACCTGGAACATCCGTGCCCATCAGGGCCTGGGAGACGATTTACGCTCGGCTCGCTTCGGCCTGGTACTGGAATGGGCGGAAAAGGCCCGCTCTGCCGGACAACCTCTCCTGGTCCAGGAGGAAGGAGTGGACCGGGACCTGACTTCGGTGGCGACGGTCCTGCTCCAGACCGAGGGGGAGACGCTGGGAGCCCTCTTTTTAGGGGCAAATCAGCCGGGAACGTTTACCACCGCTCAGGCCGACCTCCTGACCGCAGTGGCGCATCAGATTGCGCTTGCCGTCCGCAATGCCCAGCTCTACTCCCGCTTGCGGCAGATGGCGGTACTGGAAGAGCGGTATCGCCTGTCACGAGAGATGCATGACGGGTTAGCCCAGATGCTGGGGCATCTCGGGCTCCAGGCGGAACGGCTGGAACGGCTGGTGATGGAGGGCCGCTCAGAGGTGGTCAGGCAAGAGCTCAAGGAGTTGCGGCACGTGATCGCAGAAGCGTACCTGGATGTACGGGAGGCCATTGACGGACTCCGTCTCGTGGTAGAACAACCGGGAGACCTGGTGAAGGCTCTCCAGGTGTACGTAGAGGATTTTGCCCGGCGCACGGGTCTCGCCGTGGAGTATACGGCCGTGGAGGAGTTGGGCACGGTGCCTCCAGAGGTGGGTCTGCATCTGTTGCGTATCGCCCAGGAGGCGTTGACCAATGTCCGGCGGCACGCCCAGGCCCGGCGAGTATGGGTCCAGTTGACCCGCGATAACGGATATGTGGAACTGACCGTGGCCGATGATGGGCGAGGATTTGACCAGGCCCTTCCCCAGGGACGGCGTCACCTGGGTCTCGCCAGCATGCGCGAGCGAGCGCAGAGTCTCGATGGGCAGTTTACCCTGGCCACCAGTCCGGGTCGAGGCACACGGGTCACGGTCAGGATTCCGCTACCGGAGAGCTTCTACGCGGACACCAAATCCCGGGATGAGGAGGAAGGGACCGGGGAGTCCCGGCCCCCCCGGGGAGATGAAAGCAGGCCCGGTGACCCGGCAGCTCTTAACAACACTTTGTGGCACGTGGTTTCTCGAGGAAGTGATGAATAAAATCAAGGTGCTTCTGGTCGATGATCATACCCTGTTTCGCGAGGGGGTCAAACGCCTCCTCACCGATTATGAAGACCTGCAGGTTGTGGGGGAGGCCACAAACGGCCAGGAAGCGGTACAGATGGTCGGCCAGCTCCATCCGGATGTGGTGCTGATGGATGTGGGCATGCCGGAGATGTCAGGGGCGGAAGCCACCTATCGTATCCGCACGACCTATCCCGAAACGCAGGTGATCATGTTGACGGTCTCGGAGCGAGAGGAAGATCTCTTCGCCTCGGTAAAGGCGGGAGCCCGGGGGTATCTGCTCAAAAATACCCACACCGGGGAACTGGTCGAGGCGATCCGCCGGGTGCATGCCGGCGAAGCGATGATCGCTCCTCCCATGGCGGTACGCCTCCTGGAGGAGTTCGGCACGCTGACCCGGCAGTCTTCACCCGAGCCTCAACCCTCAGAGCTCACCGAGCGGGAGACGGAAGTGCTCCGGCTGGTGGCACAAGGCCTGGGGAATAAAGAGATTGCGGATAGACTCGACCTTTCCGAACACACGGTGAAAACCCATCTCCGCCATATCCTGGAGAAATTGCACCTGCGAAGCCGGGCTCATGCTGCGGCCTATGCGGTGCAAAGCGGTTTGATCAAGGGTGTAGACCGGATGGATTAATCCTTTCAGGATTTTTCCCTCCTTTTCCATCCCTCGAAAGAGTGATGCCTCACCCTCGATTTTGTTCCCGCATTTTCCTCCCATTGGTCGATGACAAGCTGCGGTAAAATCGGGTAAGATCAAGGGAACTAAAGCTGAGGACTCTTACCCTTCAGGGCAGAAAGGGGGATGATCGCTATATGGCAAATGGAGGAAACAGATGAGACGTTGGACCGTTCCTGTCGGGCTTACCATCCTTGTCTCGGTAGTGCTCGTCATCGTATTTTACTTCGTTGACTTAACCCCGTTGCTGGCCAGCGCCCAGGGAAAACCGGTAGACAAACTGATCCGGATGATCTTTAACCTCACCCTGGTGATCTTTGCGTTGTGTATGGTCTTCCTGTTTTACAACATCGTGGCCTTCCGGCGTCAGCCGAGTGATGAAGAGGATGCGACCCCGGTGTGGGGATCGACCACCATGGAGATCGCCTGGACCATCGTGCCGTTGATCATCGTGATGTGGCTGGCCTTTTACAGTGCCGGGATCCTCTTTGACATCCGGGAATCGCCGGCCCAGGGAGAGGAGATAGAAGTCAAGGTCACCGGCAGACAATGGTCCTGGACCTTCGAGTACCCTCAATGGGGGATCACCAGCGCCGACCTGATCTTACCGGTGGATCGTCCGGTGCTCTTCCGTCTTTACGCCACTGATGTTATCCACTCCTTCTATATCCCGGAATTTCGCCTGAAAATGGATACGATCCCTGGCGTAGAGAACCATATCCGGATCAAGCCGACCCAACGGGGAGAGTTTAAGGTGCGCTGTGCCGAGCTCTGCGGCACCGGGCATGCCTATATGCTGGCACCGGTAAAGGTGGTGTCAGAGGAAGAATTCCAGAAGTGGGTCCAGGCACAGACCCTCCCCCTCACCCTGGTGGAAGAGGGGAAGAAGACGGCGCAACAGTTCGGTTGCCTGGGTTGTCATTCGATTGATGGGAGTCGGCTGGTCGGTCCCTCCTGGAAAGGGTTGTTTGGTCGAAAGACGACCTTACAGGATGGCACCACGCTGCAGGCAGATGAAGAGTACATCCGCAGATCGATCCTGGAACCTGATGCCCAGGTGGTACAGGGATTCCCCAATGTGATGCCCAAGACGTTTAAAGACCAGCTTTCCCCAGAACAACTGCAGGCAATCATCGCCTATATCAAGAGCCTCTCAGAATAGACAGGAGAGAGGAGAACAGATGGAAGCACAGACGAAGGTAGACGATAACAGGAGGATGTGGTAATGCAATTCTTCTCTTTGGGTTTAATCCGTGGTCTCCTTACCGGCGCGTGCGGTGCGGGGGTGGGAATGGTCCTGCTCATGCTGATACGGCTCATCTTCGGCTGGAGTGCCTGGGAGGCGGAGTCGGCAGGGACGGTAGGAGCCCTCTTCGGGGTGGTCGCCTTTCTGGCCGGCGTGGGGGCCTTTACCGACTGGTGGCGCTGGACACAGGGGGAAGAGGCGGGGGATCCTCATCATCCAGACCCGCAACTCCCGCAGTGGAGGCGTTACTTCAGCTTTGATCCCAGCCATAAGGTGATCGGGGTGCAGTACTCGGTCACCGCCCTGCTGATCATGTTCACGGCCGGGATACTGGCCCTGTTGATGCGCTTAGAGCTGGCCAGCCCGGGGATGCAGTTTCTCTCCTCTGATACCTACAACCATATCATGAGTGTGCACGGGATCGTGATGATTGCCGCCATCCTCTCCGGCGTGGCCGGTATGGCCAACTACCTGATCCCGCTCATGATCGGGGCGCCGGATATGGCCTTCCCCCGCCTCAATGCCTTCTCTTACTGGCTCTCTCTGCCGGGAGCGATTCTGGTGCTGGTGAGCCTCTTCACCGGCGGCTTTGATACCGGCTGGACCGGCTATCCCCCGCTCGGCGTTAAAGCCCCTTTAGGCGCCCAGTTCTTCTACCTGGGTGTCTTCATCGTCGGTCTCTCCTCCATCCTGGGATCGATCAACTTCCTCACCACCACCT
>RFHZ01000223.1 GCA_003696125.1 Nitrospinota bacterium | reverse complement strand
GGTGCCGGCGTTATGGAATCGACGTGGTACGGCGTCCCACCGGGGGAAGAGCGGTCCTCCACGAGCAGGAGGTGACCTATAGCCTGATCGTGCCGCAACCGGAGACGCTCTTTCCTCCCGACATTCTCGGCTCCTACCGGCTGATCAGCCAGGCCCTGATCCGCGGCCTCTCCTTCCTGGGAGTCGAGGCAACCCTGGAGCCGCCACGACGCCAGGGGACGTCTTCCCATTCCCCCTCCTGTTTTCATACCCTCTCCTCGTATGAGATCGCCGTGGGTGGACGCAAGCTGATCGGGAGTGCCCAGCGGCGCCTGCGGGGAGGACTGCTCCAGCAGGGCTCTCTCCTCTTACAACTCGATATTCCCCGACTCTTCTCCCTGCTCCGTTTCCCAGACCAGGCCCGGCGTGAGGAAGGGATCAGGCAGGCCTATACCCGCATGACCTCTCTGGCCGAGGTCACCGGTCGTCTCTACCCGCATGACACGGTCCAGGCAGCCCTGGTCAAGGGATTTCAGGCCGAGCTGGGTATCGAGTTCCAGGACGGAGAGCTTACTCCAGAAGAGAGACAGCTCCGGGACCGCCTGCTGCAGGAGAAATACCGGACCGTGGAGTGGAATCTCTACGGCCGCCAGCCTTCGGCAAGCCTCCCCTGATTTCCCTCTTCTGTCTAGTACCGTCCCCGTCGCCGCTCCTTACCCGGCAAGATCTCCAGACAGGTGGTCCACCAGCCGGTCAGGATGGTCTCGATAAACTCGACCGGCAGCTTCTCCTCGGCCATCTCCTGCGCCAGTCGCTGGTAATCATACTCCAGCGGGATGAACTCTACCTGGAGGGAGTGGGGTGCAGAGGTGGCGCTCAACATGGTGTACCAGACATTGGTGCGCCCGTCATTGGCCGGCCGGCCGATCACCCCCACATTCACAAAGTAGCGATCACCGGGCAGGGCCCGCTGCCAGTGGATCCCGGTATGCGTGGCCAGGATCAGATCAGCCGCATAGTCCCGGGTCAGCTTGACCAGAAAATGGGTGGGGGTGGTCGATTCCCAGAGGAACTCGTTCATCTTGCGGGGAGAGCCGTGCACCATCAAGACCCGGTACCGGCCCAGCTCGATCCGGAGCGACTGGGGAAGGCTCTTCATCCAGTCCTTGTACTGCGGGCTCGTCTTGCCATAGGTGTACGCATAGCTCAGCCGGGCAAAGTAGTTATCACGCGGATCGGTGTACCCGCACTGGCAATCGGCCAGGTCGTTCCCAATAGAGTGATCGTAATTCCCCTGCACCACCTGCACGCCATGCTCCCAGAGCAGGGGAAAGACCCGGTCCGGATGGGGACCAAAGGCGCCCAGATCCCCCAGGCAAAAGATCGCCTCTGCACCACGTTGCCTGGCATCCTGTAACGTGGCCTCCAGGGCGAGATGATTGCTGTACACCCCTCCGAAGACGGCTATGCGTGTGTACCGTTCAGACATCTGTTCCTCCTGAGGCAAAGTTGGAGCAGATCGCTCCCCACAGATAGCAGGTATAACAGGCCTGGTGCCGTAAGGGATAGGGCCGGAGCGCATCGTGAAGCGTCTCCCCCAGCCTGGCTTCCGGGAAGTTGATCAGAATCGGGCAGACGTAAACCCCCCTGTCGGTCACGATGCGGGAGTTGGAACAGAGGAGCTGGCCCCGGTCGTACCCCTCCAGCATCTCCGGCGTCACCACCTCGTGCTCCGTATATTCCCCGCTTCGCTCCGCTTCCCGGCCGATCTTCAGCGTGGGAAGGATCTTGAGACGGGGTCTGGTATACCCAAAGGAGTGGAGCAGCTTGATGAACCCTTCCAGCACCTCGGCATCGCGTGACTCCTCCCATACCCGGGTGGCGGTGAGGATAGGGAGAAAGCCGTGCCGGACCAGGAGTTGCACCCCTTCCATCGTCTTCTGGAACACCCCTTTTCCCCGGATCTGATCGTTCTCCTCGGCCGTAAAGCCGTCCAGGCTGACCCGAAATTCCAGCGTGTACAGGGATTGAGACTCGATCTCTGCCAGGGCAGCTACGGTAGACTCCTTCAGCAGCATCCCGTTGGTTAAGACCGTGGCCGGACCGTAGCGCAACGTTTCGGCCAGCATGGGGACGATCTCGCGATTCAGGAAGGGTTCTCCCCCGGTCAGGTAGTACTCCTTCACCCCCAGTTCCTGCGACGCTTCCAGGTACGGTTTGATCATCTCCAGGGTCATGAAGCCAAAGGAGCGATTGCGGGGACCACTGTTGTTAAAGCAGTGCCGGCACTCGATGTTACAGAGGGTTCCGGCAACCTGAAACCAGAGGTTGTCCAGAGCATCCAGCTCGATCAACGGATGGGTCATAGGTTACTCCTGTGTTTAAAAAACCAGGCACAAAGGCACAGAGACATCAGGTAGGGGCGACGCATGCGTCGCCCCTACTCGTTACTCATCACTC
>RFHZ01000222.1 GCA_003696125.1 Nitrospinota bacterium | reverse complement strand
TCCCCATCGTCTACCTGGTCGCTGCCCTGCCCATCACCGTTGCCCACCTGGGAACGGCACAGGCGGCCTGGATCTTTTTCTTCGCTCCCTATGCGGAGGAATCGACTCTCCTCGCCTACAGCATTGCCGCTCACCTGACCTTCATGCTGGCCAACGGCACCCTCGGCCTCTTCTTCCTCCCCACCGCCTATCGCGACCTCTTCGCCTCTCCCGCTGATGCCTCACCCTCCTGAACGGCTGGGATAAACATCGGGGGCATGGGGAGGCAGGCAATGGTGCAATCCTTCCCCAGCGTTGCCTCTGCTTCTGCTATCGCCTCTTCCAGGGAAGCAAAGGGCTCAAATCCGATGCGACGCGCCGTTTCTGCGTCTCGGGCTCCGGCTAAAAAGACCCGTCCCAGATGGCGCAGTGGGAAAGCCCCCTGTCCCCAGAGGATTAAGGGATGTACGCCGTGAAACCCGTAAGCATAGCGATACCTGTGTACATATTCAGGACGATGGGCAAAGTCGTCGGCATAGAGCTCCCAGATCTCATAAGGGTCCTGCAGGTGGGGAAGGACCTGTTCAAAGAATTCGATATAGGAGGGGTGGTGCCGGGGATGGAAACGGGGCAGGCAGGGATGGACAAAGATGGCGATCCCTCCCTCCCGAATGAGCGGTCTGTTCTGGTACAGGCCAAAGGCGTAGGAGAGCGCCTGGTTGCGCACGAGGATCGGGTTGATGGTGGAGAGGTTGGCGTAGTAGACCTGATCAGGAATGCCGTAAATGGCCACATCGTACTGCCTGTCTATGGGGACAACCTGCTGCTGGTAGAGGGTATCAAGAGTCTTTTCATGGACATCCGGGATATGGCCGGCATAGACGGCAATCACCTCCTGCGGTTGGGCGGTGTTCAACACCGACTCGATGGTGAAGATCCGCTTCCCCTGTCGTGCCAGCTCGGCATCGACCACGCTCCCCATCTCCCACAAGAGCTTTTGGAAGGAGGACCGCCTGGCATCCATGACCGATTTACCGCTCGCCCCCCGGAAAGGGCGATGATGATGCCGGATACTGCGGTAGCTACTCAGCCCCACCACAATCGACTTCCATCCGCCGTGAAAGGGGAGGCTGGTGATGTTGACATAGAAGAACTGATCCGACTCCATGACCGCTCTGTTCACCTCTATCTCGATTCCTCGCTCCGTCTCCCCCAGGAAGATGAGGTGCTCCCGGTCCTCCGCATCATGACAGAAGAGATGGCTGGGACTGAAGCGGAGCGGGATACGGGAGCCGAGAATGGTGGAGAGTTCGGTAGGGGTAAACTTCCGGTGCAGAGCATTGGCGCAGAGGAGACGGATGTGGTGGGGCCTGACTCCGGCCTGCATCAGCTCCTCCAGCAGGATGGTGATGGCCACCTCTCGCAGGTCCGGTTTTTTCATGGGAAACTGGGGGATCACCGGGTCGTCAAAGGCGATGGTCACCTGAGAGCGGGGGCTGACCAGGTTCCTGATCTGCTCGTGATTGATAGGAGAAGCGATCGCCTCACGAATGGCCTGCTCGAGATGGGGAAGGGCGGGAAGAGGAGCCGGTGGAGAGATGATGGTTGCTCGCTCCGGGAGAGAAACAGAAAGACGATCGTCACCAAAGCAGAGCTCTACCGTTTTCGCTGTCATGAGCAAATCCTCCTCAGCGGTATCTCTATGGGTCTTGGCCCCCTGCTTCCGCATCAGGGGGCGATTCATCCTCAGCATCGTGCCGGAGAAGGGACAGAAAGCGCTTCCCCCAACTCCTCCCAGTAGTATATCATACTTTGCGAGGACTTTCTCCTCATCCACAGCCGATCCTGGGAGGCCGGAATCTGGTCTTGACAGAACAGGGGTAGCGGTGTAGAATCGGTGGCGAACGAGAGGGGGAGGATATCAGGCCTCGCCATCGCTCTGGCAGAGTTGGAGTACTGCATACCTGGCTGAAGACATCATACAGAAGGAGTGGAACGATGAACAGATCCATGATCGTATGCGTTGTTCTCTCGCTATTGATGCTGGTGGGACCGGCTATGGCTGCCGAGAAGGTGAAGATCGGCTACATGGCTACCATGTCCGGTCCGGCTGCCGGTCTCGGCATCGATATCCTGGACGGGTTTAAGCTGGGGATCGAGCATGCCGGGGGCAAACTGGGTGGCCTGCCGGTCGATCTGATCGTGGGAGATGATCAACTCAAACCGGGAGTTGGAGTGCAGGTGGCCACCCGCATGATCGAAAAGGATAAGGTCGATTTCATCACCGGGATCGTCTTCTCCAACGTGATGATGGCAGTGGCCAAGCGTATCAGCGATGCCGGGGTCTTCCTGATCAGCGCCAATGCCGGACCCTCCCCGCTGGCCGGTGCCCGCTGTCTACCGAACCTCTTCACCGTCTCCTGGCAGAACGACCAGACGCACGAGGCCATGGGGAAGTACCTGCAGGATAAAGGGGTCAAGCGGGTCTACATCATGGCCCCCAACTACCGGGCGGGCAAGGATGCCCTGACCGGGTTCAAACGTTACTTTAAAGGGGAGATCGTGGGCGAGGTGTACACCAAGATCAACCAGCCCGACTATGCGGCCGAGCTGGCCCAGCTCCGCGCCGCCAAACCAGAAGCGGTCTTTGTCTTCTATCCAGGAGGCATGGGCATCAACTTTGTCAAGCAGTACGCCCAGGCCGGGCTCAAGGAGGAGATTCCCCTCTACGGACCTGCCTTTACCTTTGATCAGACCGTCCTCCCTGCGCAGGGGGATGCGGCACTGGGTATCCTCAATTCGAGCTTCTGGAGTCCGGACCTGGATAACCCGGTGAACCGGAAGTTCGTGGCCGATTTTAAAACCACCTATGGCCGGATCCCCTCCCTGTTCGCCGCACAGGGCTACGATGCTGCCCTCCTGATCGACAGCGCCATCCGGGCCGTGGGAGGAGACCTGAGCAACAAAGACGGGCTACGAGCCGCCTTCCGCAAAGCCGATTTTGCCTCGGTACGGGGGGCGTTCCGCTTCAACAACAACCACTTTCCCATCCAGAACTTCTACATCCGCAAGGTGATCAGGAACGAGGAAGGGGTCTTGACCAACCAACTGGTCGGCCTGGCCTTTAAAGACCATGCCGATGCGTACCATACGCAGTGCAAGATGCGGTGGTAGCCGGGGAAGATGGATCCGATACTGCTCATCACGCAGGGATTAAACGGCCTGCAACTCGGTGTCATGCTCTTTCTGATGGCGGCCGGTCTTACCCTGATCTTCGGGATCATGAACCTGATCAATCTGGCGCATGGTTCCCTCTACATGATCGGGGCCTACCTGGCCGCCACGTTGCAGCGGTACACCGGTTCCTTTCTGCTGGCGGTGTTGCTGGCCATCCCGGCCACGATCCTGATCGGGATGCTGGTGGAAGTCATCGCCTTACGTACCCTCTATGCGCGTGATCATCTCGACCAGGTGCTGGCCACCTTTGCCCTGATTCTTTTCTTTAACGAGCTGGTCCGCATCATCTGGGGTCCCCAGGCTTACTTCATGGCCCTGCCGGCCGCCCTCTCCGGTCATGTGACCGTTCTGCCTGGCGTCCCTTATCCGACCTATCGCCTGCTCATTGTGGTGGTCGGACTGGGGGTGGCGGCCTTCCTCTATCTGCTGATTACCCGCACCCGTCTGGGGATGCTGATCCGGGCCGGGGCGAGTAACCGGGAGATGGTCAACGCCCTCGGGGTCAACATCCAACTCCTCTATACCCTCCTCTTCGGCCTGGGAGCGGCTCTGGCCGGCCTGGCCGGCATGATGGCCGGCCCCATCCTCTCGGTCGAAGTGGGGATGGGAGAATCGATCCTGATCCTCACCTTTGTGGTCATCGTCATCGGGGGGATCGGGTCGATTCGAGGCGCCTTTATCGCCGCGCTCCTGGTCGGGGTTGCCGATACCTTTGGCCGGATCCTGCTCCCCCCGGCCCTGGCCTCCATGGTCATTTACATTCTGATGGCCGCCGTGTTGTGCTGGCGTCCACAAGGGTTGTTTCCCGCCCATGTTTAAGCGATCGTCCCCCGAACTCCGCCAGGCTCTTCTCCTGCTTGTACCGGTCCTCTTTGCCGCCATCCCGCTCCTCTCCGAGCCCTTCTATACCCGTCTTTTTACCCGCATCATGATCTACGCCATCGTGGCCATCAGCCTCGACCTGATCCTCGGGTACGGCGGCATGGTCAGCTTTGGTCATGCCGCCTTCTTCGGTGTAGGGGCGTACACGGTGGGGATCCTCTCCTACCATGGCGTCGAGAGCGGCTGGATTGCCTGGCCCCTGGCCACCCTTCTCGCCGCCGGGGTCGCTTTCGTGATCGGAGCCATCAGCCTGCGCACCAGCGGTGTCTACTTCATCATGATCACGCTCGCCTTTGCCCAGATGCTCTACTACTTCTTCTTCAGCCTGGAAGGGTACGGGGGAGACGATGGCCTTCCTTTATGGTCACGCAACACCTTTGGTGGCCTGATCGATATCGAGAATCACACCGTCTTCTATTACGTGGTGTTCGGGATCTTAGGATTAATCCTCTTCGTCAGTCACCGGCTGGTCCATTCCCGCTTCGGCATGGTGATCCGGGGGATCCGGGAGAACGAGCGCCGCATGAATTCCCTCGGTTTCCCCACCTTCTGGTACAAGCTGGTCTGTTTCGTCATTGCCGGGGGAATCGCCGGCCTGGCCGGAGCCCTCATCGCAAACCACACCCTGTACGTCAGTCCAACGCTCATGCACTGGACACGCTCCGGGGATATCATCGTCATGGTGATCCTGGGAGGGATGGGGAGCCTGATCGGACCGCTGCTGGGCGCCACCACCCTCTTGCTGGCCGAGGATATCCTCTCCAGCTTCACCGAGCACTGGATGATCCTGCTCGGCCCCCTGCTGGTATTGATGGTGCTCTTTGCCAAAGGCGGCATTTACGGACTGCTGATGGGAGGCAAGAAGCGATGAACGAAGCCTTGCTGGAGACGCGGGGTCTGGTCAAGCAGTTCGGGGCACTGGTGGCTACCGACCATCTCGATCTCACCGTCTTCCCGGGAGAGATCCATGCCATCATCGGTCCCAACGGAGCCGGGAAAACCACTCTGCTCGCCCAACTGGCCGGGGAGTTGCGTCCCGATGCCGGGACCATTCGCTTTGGAGGGCGGGACATCACCCACCTCCCGGTGCATACCCGCTCTGCCCTGGGCCTGGCCCGCTCCTTCCAGATCACCAGCATCTTCCACGGGTTTTCTGTCCTCGATAATGTGGCCATCGCCGTGCAGGCCCGAGCCGGTCATAGCTTCCGCTTCTGGCGCAATGCCCACACCATCCCTGAGCTACGGGAACCGGCCCTGGCCATACTGGAACGGGTCGGACTGAGGGAACGGGCAGAGACAGTGGCTGCCCGTCTCTCCCACGGAGAGCAGCGACAACTGGAGATCGCCATGGTCCTGGCCACCCAGCCCAAACTCCTCCTCCTGGACGAGCCGACAGCCGGCATGGGGGCAGAGGAGACTGCCCAGATGATCGCCCTGCTCCGGGAACTGAAAGGGGAACATACCCTGCTGCTGGTGGAACACGACATGGATGCCGTCTTTGCCCTGGCCGATCGCATCACCGTGCTGGTTTACGGTCGAGCCATCGCTACCGGTACCATAGAGGAGATCCGGGTGAATCCAGAGGTGCGCCAGGCGTACCTGGGGGAAGAAGAAAGAGGAGCAGCCCGCAGCGACCGGCCATAGACTCCCCCTGTCGATTCTGGAAGGCCGGCCTTCCGCAGGGTGCTGCGCCGGATCAGCTCTGGCCAGATCTGGGAAGGAGGCGTCTCAAAAATGGTTGCCATATCGGCATCTACCACATACCAGTCTCCCCGCCACACCTCGTGGTCGAGCTGACCAGGAGCCCATCCGGCATACCCGGCATAGACCCGGAATTGTGCCTTCTCTTTCGACTCCTTGAGGATCCGTCGGAGCACGGTGCGGCTGGTGCTGACGTAAAGATCCCTCCACACATGCTGCGCTTTCTCCAGCGGGGTGGCAAAGCGGAAGAGCATCATCAGGCGACTTGGGGAAACCGGTCCTCCCCAGTAGAGGGTATCCGCTCGTTGCTGTAGATCGGTGATGCTGGGAAAGAGGGTAGAGAGTTTCACCCGGCCAGGACGATTGATCACCACCCCCATCGCCCCCTGCGGGTCATAGCGCAGTAAGAAGACCACGGTCTCCCTGAAGCGTGGATCACCGAGTTGACGGCTGGCGACCAGGAATTTCCCTTTGTCCAGGCTGGCCTCCCCGCGGAAAGGATTGAGGGGAAGAGGGGAAGGCGGGGAAAACCACTGCCGGGAATTGGTAAAGGCTGCTGTGGTCGACAGCAACAGCGCAGGCAGCATCCAGGTGATCAGGATGACAACCACCCCTGCCCTCCTGAAAACCTTCCTTCCCTTCCACTCCTGCAAGCCATCAACCCGGTGGGTTATCTGATCAGAATGAGCACTCATGAGCATTATCCTACTGCCAGGCAATCACATCATCTGCGGTTTGGGCTCGCCTTCTCTACCCCCTATACTCTAGCACAACTTCTCCTCGCTCTCAACCCCATCCTCCATGCGTCTCTTTCTTTAGCCTGTCTGGCTCCCAAAACCGGTAATCTCCTCGACCTGGGAAGAGGGGAGGAGAATTCCTCCTTGCACCAGCGAAAGGGGAGGGGCATAATAGAGAGAAGAGAGCGCCGCAGTCATGACCAATGCGGGTCCATAGAGGCGACCAGTCCCTGCTTTTGATCAGGAGAGGAGAAAGGGCATAGAACCGAACGTCCAGGCAACCAAGGCAACGCAAACCCGGTACAACCGTCTCGCTCCGGTTTATGACGCCCTGGAATGGTTTGTCGAACGCCGGTTCCGGTGGTGGCGAAAGCGGCTGTGGTCCCTGATCCCCCCAGGCCGGGTGCTGGAGGTGGGGGTCGGTACCGGCAAGAACATCCCCTACTATCCGGCCGAAGCCAGGGTGACGGCGGTAGACTTAAGCGAGCGCATGCTGCTCCGGGCTCTCCGGCGTGCCATGCAGGAGGGGAAAAACGTTCCCCTCTGCCAGTTGGATGCCCAGGCGCTGGCCTTCCCAGATCACTGTTTCGATGCCGCCGTAGCCACCTTTGTCTTCTGCTCGGTCCCGGATCCGGTACAGGGACTACGCGAGTTGCGCCGGGTTGTCCGGCCTCAGGGGCGGATCCTGCTCCTGGAACATGTGCGGGTGAATCGTCCGGGGGTAGGCAGGCTGATGGATCTTCTCAACCCGCTGGTGGTGCGGGTGATGGGTGCCAATATTAACCGGAACACGGTAGCCAATGTCTCTCGGGCCGGGCTGGTGCTCGAACGGGTAGACGACCTGGGACCGCTGGGGGTGGTGAAGCTCATCATTGCCCGTCCAGATTAGCCAGAGACTCCCTTTTCTCACTTCTCCCATTTTCCTCTGGTCTCCCCCTCCCGGTCATGCTATGCTTTAAGTAGTTATGGCTACCCCTTTTGTCCTCTGCGTCATCCTGGGGTCATGGGTTACCGGAAAAACTCTTTGACGACCGCGGAGCACACTTCAGTAAAAAGACTCTACTGTGAGAGAGTTCAGGATGGAGGCGCTTGATGATCTTTATCGACATCCACAAGTATCAGACCGACATCTTTCGTCTGTGCAGGCAGATCGTAGAGAGTGGAGAGCGGTTCGACTTTGTGGTCGGCATTGCCCGGGGAGGACTCCCCCCGAGCTTCTTTGTCTCCAAAGCCTTGAAGGTCCCTATTGCCCTGATGATCAGCAAGCGCTACCCGGACGAGGCGCAGGGTGAACAGCCGATCCTGAGACGCCCCCTCTTCAGCAAGCACCTGGCCACCCTGAACACCATCGAAGGACAGGGCATCCTGGTCGATGATCTGGTCGATGGCGGGGAGACCCTGATCTATGCCGTGGAGTACCTCAAGGCAGAGTACCCGGGGATCAGCCTCAAGTCTGCCGTCCTGTACAAAAAGGCCCACGCCAAGATCGTGCCCGACTTCTACGTGGAAGAG
>RFHZ01000221.1 GCA_003696125.1 Nitrospinota bacterium | reverse complement strand
CCGTAATGTTCTCAGGGTGTCCATGGAAGGAGCGGTTGCAACTGTCGCATACCAGAGAGAGAGCTATTTGTGAATCATCTTCCCCCATTGTTCCCGTTGCGTTTTTCCCACTGCTTGCGGAGGAAGAGGGGGAGGGTAGCACGGAGATCGAGCCAGAGGGAGAAGAGGATCGGGACCAGGACCAGGGTAAAGAGGGTGGAGACGGCGAGACCACCCAGCACCGCCGCACCTAACCCGCGATAGAGTTCTGATCCGGCACCGCTGGAGATGACCAGGGGTAACATCCCGAAGATACTGGTGGTGCTGCTCATGAAGATGGGACGGATCCGGGTACGACAACTCTCCCGCAGCGCCTCCCGGGGAGCCATTCCGGCCTCCATGTTGTTCAGGGTCTGGTGGATGATGAGAATGGCGTTATTCACCACAATACCGGCCAGAATGACAAACCCGAGCATGGTGATCACATCCATCTTCACCGACGGCTCAAAGGTGTTCACCAGCTTGACGGCCAGAATGCCTCCACTCGCCGCCAGAGGCACACTGAACATCACCACCAGCGGATTGATAAACGATTCGAAGAGGGAGCACATCAGGAGATAGATGATCACGATCGCCAGCAAAAAGGACCACTTCAGGGCATTCCAGGTCACGGCCAGGTCCTTGGCCTGCCCGCTGATATCGATGCTGTACCCGAGGGGCAGGGTAGCCCGTACCGGATCGATCACCTGCCGGCTGATCATCTCGATCGCCGTTTCCAGCGGAATATCTTCCCGGATATTGACCGTCAGTTTGATGGAGCGGCTGCGATCGATGTGTTCGATCTTGGTCGGTCCGATCTCCTCACGCACCGTGGCGATGTCAGAGAGATGCACGACACGGCCGGACGGGGTATGAAACACGATGCGGTTGAGATCCTGCGTGCGGAGAAATTCCTGCTGGGCGCCGATCAGGGTGAGATCGATCTCTTTGCCCCGTTCGCGAAAGCTCCCGGCCCGGGTCCCCTCCACCAGCGTCTCCACGATATAGCCGATTTGACTGACCGACAATCCCAGCTCGGTCGCCTTCTCCCGGTCGATATAGACCCGGAGTTCCGGCTGTCCCAGCTCGAAGCTCGAGTTGACAAAGTTCACCCCCGGTATACCACGCACCTGCCCTTCGATCCGGCTGGCCAGGGCCTGGATCTGTTCCAAACTGTCCCCTTTGATATCGATCTCCACATTCGTTCCGCCAAAGAAGGCTCCCCGGCGACGGAACAGCGAGGCCTGGGTGATGAAGACTCCCAGGGTGCCCGGCACCCCCATGGCAGCCCTCCGCATCTCCTGCACCACCCTGGCCATGCCGCGTAAACCGGTAAACTCCTTGCGCACAATCGCTCCCATCAACGGCGTATCCGTGCGCACCACGGAGAAGAGACGCTCCAGCCGGTTCAGGGATAAGAAACGACGCTCCAACTCCTGCACAATCCCTTCGATCTGACGGAAATTGAAGCCGGGTGGGGTCTTGATGATGACAAAGATCAGGTTGCGATTCCCCTTGGGCAGATAGTCGATCGG
>RFHZ01000220.1 GCA_003696125.1 Nitrospinota bacterium | reverse complement strand
GGTTGACGATATACCCCCCCAGCTCATCCGGTAAAAGTGTTACCGGGATACGCCGGGAGACGGAAACCCGTACCGATCTTCGCCGGACGAAAAAGGGGAGGAGAGGATCTTCTCCACCTTCTGTCTCCAGGGAAGACAGGGGAGTGGCTGCAGGTCGTTTCTTACGAAACCGTCGCTGCAAAAAGGCAAATATCCCCATTCCGGTTGCTCCTTTCCCGTAGATGGCAACCTTGCTGACAAGTGTCCACCTCCCTTTTTCCTTTATCGACCGCTTTCTCCAAATCTTTAGCCGGCAAGAGAAAAAACCAGCAGCTTCTCCCTTTGCCCGAGAGAAATCCTGGGAGCGCAGGGGGCCGGTGTGCCTGTGAGTGCGACTAGCTCTCCCAGGGGGGAAAAGTCGGTGGAGAGATCTCCTGCGCGGATCGTTTTCCCCAATCCCAACCGGCCATGCTTTTCCAGATATGGCTGGCCGCTTCCTGCGCTTGCGCGAGCAAGGCGGTTTCATCCACCCCGACGACCCGTCCTCCCTCTACCACCGTCTTTCCATCGATGATTACCTGTTCTACGTTCTCACTGGTGGCACAGTTGACCAGGGTCTTGATCGGGTCCCAGATGGGACCGATGCGTAAACTCTGCAGATTGATGATCACTATATCCGCTTTGGCTCCGACAGCCAGGCGGCCGATATCTTCCCGTCCCAGGGCTCTGGCTCCCCCCAGGGTGGCAGCATTGAAGACATCACCTGCCGTGCCTACCAGGAAGTTCCGCTCTACCACCTTGCAGAGGAGGGAAGCCATGCGCATCTCTGCGATGAGGTCACGGGGATAGGTATCGGTTCCCAGACCGATATTGACCCCTGCCTCCTGGTAGCGATGAAGAGACTCGAGGAGATTGCCGCGCCGGGCAAAGACGGTAGGGCAGTGGGCCACCGAGCACCCGTGGTCGGCGATAAGCTGCAGGTCCTGTCCTCCGGGCCAGGCCGACAGGCTATGATCGCTGATCACCATGGCATGTCCCAAAATGGTGGTCGGCCCCAGAATCCCGATATCGGCTAAAAATTCGATGGGAGTCTTGCCGTGCATACGCACGATGTTGTGGAACTCCATGACATTCTGCCCCACATGGATCTGGATACGCACCCCTAACTCCTGGGCCACATCCCGTGTTGCCCGCAGGAGTTCAGGGGTGCAGGTATCGACCTGGAGAGGGAAGAGCATCCCTCGAATCCGGTCCTGGTAGGTCCCGTAGTACCTCTGGATGAATTCGCGGGCACGTTGGAGTCCGGCAAAGCCCTGGGCTTCGTCCCACTCGAAGTAGAGCCGGCCCTTGTGGTCGTTATACGTATTGACCGATCGGTAGCCGGGAGTGAGATAGGCTCGCAGCCCCAACTCTCCGGCAATCGGCACCAGCCCTTCCACCATCTGGGGAGAACCACCCACTTCCACCACCGTGGTACAGCCGCTCTTCATCAGTTCGACCAGGGAGAACTTCCCTCCAACTTCAGCCGTTTCTAGCCGGTCGATCCCCCCGCTCTTCCCTTTCCCTACGTTATGGTAGTTGAGGTACCCGGTCTGGAAGAAATCCTGGCGTCCCACATCCGCGATCAGTCGTCCTCCTGCCTCGGTCCCGGCATGAAAGTGGAGGTTGATAAAGCCGGGGGAGACCAGCCTGCCGCTGGCATCGATGATCCGGTCCACCGGGCCATCATACGATTTTCCCACGGCGATGATCCGGTCCCCTTCCCAGACCAGGACCCCATCGGTCAGCAAACGATGGCTCTTCCCGTCGAAGGCCACTATCCATCCACCTCTGATCAGGGTTTTCATTCTCCCTCCTGTTGTTACCAGTGTCGAACCGTCCTGTCGAGATATTGCCTTTCCTGTATTCCCCGGCTTTTCCTGACACTCTAAATCAACCCGGAGGAGGGAGTCAAGCAGAGTTTTGTGCTACAATGGAGAGGCCTGTACAGGGGTGAACGATACACGATACTCTACTCTTCAGGAAAGGAGGATCTGAGCATGCATATCCAGACGGATAGAACGACCAAATGGCTCCTCTTCCTCATCTTCCTCGCTCTGCTGGCCAACCTGATCCGTTCTTTTTCTCCTCCACCACAGGTCTACGCCGATGGGGTCTTCTTAAACCAGGGATACGTGGCCACCGAGGCTCCCCGCTTGCACCTCTGGCGAGTGGAGGGGAATCGCGTGCGGCTGGTGGCCCGGGCCGAAGCGTTCACCACCAATGTGACGCGGGGGGAGACGACTTTTCGCTGGACCAGAGGGGTCGAGGAGCGTCCCTAGCCGTTTTCGAGTCCCTCCAGGTGGGGAGGAGCAGGGATCCCCAGGCGACGTCGTTCCTCGTCACTCAACACCTGTGGTCGATCTCGCTCTGCACGGACGATGCAGAAAAACCCGAAGGGCTCTTCGGTGGGATTGAACAGTTGATGGGGGAGATCTGGAGGAATGTAGAGCACATCGAGGAAACCCAGCTCGTGCCATGTGCTACCCACGATCACCTGCCCTTTTCCCCGGATACCGATGACCAGATGCTCATGGTGGTGTCGCTCCAGGGAAGAATAGCCTCCGGGCCGGATCTCGAAATAGCGGAGGTGAAAAGGTGCCCCTTCTCCCTCTCCTCCCACGATCCCCTGCCGGATCACGCCGGCCCAGTCTGCTCCCCTCTGCTTATACTCCTGTACCGCCACTCCCTCCCAGCGGTATCCGGGCAAAAAGCGTTTCCGAAGGCCAGAGGAGAGTGGGACAGGAGAACGCTCTGTCTGGTCGTGAGAAAGGGGAGCAGGTTCCCACGCACAGGGTGAGGTTCCCCCTTCCTGAGGGGAAAAAGCGGTTGGTGTCTGTTCAGGATTAGGTTTGTCCATGGACTATCCCTCATAATGGTATGGCTTTCTGGACGAGGTTTTAGTGATCAAAGACGATGAGCGCTTTCAGCACCTCCCCCCCCTCGGCCACCCTCTGCACCGCCTGGGGGGTCTCTTCTAAGGGAAAACGATGCGTGATGAGCTGATCTGCAGGGATCATCCCCTTTTCCAGCCACGAGAGCGCTTCCCGGGTGTGGGGTGGTCCACAGGAATAGCTCGACGTTAAGGTCACCTCACGGAAGTAGAGGGTATAGGGGTCGATCTCCAGGCGGCTATCCGGAGGGGTGGGGGTAAAGAAGAGCACCGTTCCCCCCTTTCCCACGCAGCGGATACCCGATTCCATGGCCGGCAGGGTGCCGGGACCGACGATGACCCGGTCGGCCATTACCCCTTCCGTATAAGCTGCAACCACCTCTTCCAGCGATTCCCGGGAGACATCGATGGTCCAGTCTGCTCCCATCTGGATCGCCTTTTCCAGCCGGTAAGGAACCAGATCGGCGGCCAGCACCAGGCCGGCACCGTACGCCTTGGCCAGGAGGACGTTCAACTGTCCCATAAAGCCGAGACCGATGACCAGCACGATGTCTCCGGCCTGGACCCCGGCACGTTGCATCGCCTTGACCACACAGCCGACCGGCTCCACCAGGGTCCCCTCCGCAAAGGAGAGGGTGGGGGGGAGGAGGAGGGTATCGTGTTGCAGGTTGATTGCAGGGACACGAACAAATTCGGCCAGCCCTCCGGGATCGAGCTGAGAGTTCCGCCAGGTCTCGCAGAGGGTATGGTTACCGCGACGACAATCCCGGCACTGCATACAGGGAGCGTGATGGTGGATAAAGACCCGATCCCCTACCCGGAATCCCTCCACCTCTGCCCCGACCTCGACGATAACTCCGGCCGGCTCATGTCCCAATACCAGGGGAGCCTTGCGACGGATATACCAGTCCATCACATCACTGGAGCAGATCCCGCAGGCCCGCATCTGCACCAGCACCTCCTGTGGGGAGATGGCTGGTATGGGACGCTCCTCGATCCGCACGTCCTGGAAATCGTAGACCATGGCCACCCGCATCATCATCCCTTCAGATGATCTTATCGCGTCGTAGAGAGCGGGGAATACGATCAAGACGGGTAATGGTCTCGATCTCCGCTCTGTTCAGCCACATGGTCCCCTCCATCACCAGATCGGTAAGGGGAGGGCTTTCCACCTTTTTCCCGGGTTCGGTGCTATCCTGGAGCCACAGGAGGAGCACCCGGGGGTCGGGGAGGGTGAGGATCAGGTCGGGTTGGGGTGTGTCGGTGTCGCTGACCTCCAGTCTCCCATCCTCGATGCGGAAGCTGAAGGTTCC
>RFHZ01000219.1 GCA_003696125.1 Nitrospinota bacterium | reverse complement strand
TCGGCTATGAAGAGCAGGACTGGTTCCTCAATGCCGTGCTCAGGGTACAGACGACCCTCTCCCCCCGCTCCCTGCTGCAGCGGGTCAAGCAGATCGAGCAACGGATGAAACGGGTCCCTACCGTCCGCTGGGGTCCCCGCGTCATCGACATCGACCTGCTCCTCTACGATACCCTCATCGTGCAGGAGGCAGACCTCCAGATCCCGCATCCTGAACTTCGTCATCGCGCCTTCGTGTTGATCCCCTTATGTGAGCTGGCCCCCCACCTCACTCTCCCGGGCGGAGAATCCCTCTCCCTCCTCCACCACCATCTCCCTGTCCAGGAGGTATACTATTATGCCCCCTTTCCCCTCCCCTGCGCAGAGTGATTCCTGGCTCGGGAAATCTCCCTTGCCCGGAGAGAACCGGTGTGATACTTTAGGAGAAACCCCTGCCCGGTTGGCACCGGGTAACAGAGTGAAGAGAGAACAGGAGAACACCATGTTTTGTACCTATATCGGAACCCGCAAGGGTGTCTACCGTCTTGAGGATGGAGAGCTTACCTTCCTGGGATTAGAAGAGGAACGCATCTGGGCCATCCATGCCTTTAGAGATCCGCTCTCTTCCTCTCCAGCGCACGATACCATACTGGCCGGAAGCTACGGGAACGGTATCTATCGCAGCACAGATGGCGGGCTGCACTGGGAGGGGGCGAATGAAGGCCTGACGGCCGGAGCGCTTCGCACCATTTGTGTGGATCCCACCTGTGCTGGAGCCATCATCTGCGGTACAGAACCGGCACGAGGCTTCCGGAGCAGAGACGGCGGGCAGAGCTGGGAGGAGATGGCCGGGATCACCGCCGTACCGGGGTGTCCAGACTGGTATCTCCCCTATTCTCCCCGGGCCGGAGCGCTTCGCAACTTCTACTCTCCCCCTGGCTGTCCCCATCGCCTGCTGGCAGCGGTGGAGGTAGGGGGATTGCTCGATAGCCAGGATGGGGGACAGACCTGGGCCTTGCTCGATACCTTCGACGATGATATCCACCATGTTACCGGCCATCCCGAAGATCCGGCCATACTCTGGCTGGCCCTTGGTACCGCTACACGTAAGGACCGTCCCCGCCCCGATCGCTCCCTGTTAGGAGGTGTGGCCTGCTCTGAGGATGGGGGACAGACCTGGAAGAAGAAGATTCCCAGCGAGTACACACGGGCGGTGATCGTCCCACCTACCCGGCCTGACCTGGTCCTGGCTGCCCCTGCTGGCCAGGTAGGTGCCCTGGGTCGAATCGTGGTTTCAGAGGATCAAGGGGAAACCTGGCAGGAGGCAGGTGCAGGGATAGAGACGCCGATGCCGGACATGGTGGAGCTGTTTCTCGCTGCTCCGGACGGATCGATCTGGGCCATCTGTTCCCAGGGACGCCTGTTGCAGGCCTGGCCAGAGGAATGGTACTGGCAGCCGGTATTTGCCACGCCGGCAACACCAGATATTCGTGTCGAGTCGGTCAGTTTTGTGCTGGCAGCATAGCTCGACAAAGTTAAATTCACCGCAGAGTTCGCAGAGAACGCGGAGAGGGATAGCTGCGACCTCAGCGTTCTCTGCGGTAAAATGCAAATGGAACATTGTCAAGATAGGCTGGAGGAGGCAAAAGAGGAGAAGGCATCATGGAGTATCGCTATGATCACCAGCATCTGATCGTGGAGAATGTGGAAGAGACGGCACGCTTCTATGAGCAACACCTGGGTGCACAACGGACCGTCACCACCACCATCAATGGTGTTCCCGTTGTCCGCCTCGATCTGCATGGTACCATGCTCGTCATTTCCGGCCCGCTCCTCCAGGGGATCGGTGACCACTACGGGGTCATGGTGACAGATCTCGACCAGGCCATAGGAGAGTTGCGTACCCAGGGAGTGGAGTTCTTAAGCGAACCGACCTCCCTGGGAACCGTCCGTTTCGTCTTCATCAAAGATCCTGCCGGCAACGCTGTTGAGATCGTGGAACGCAAATAATCTACCCTGTGGTCGTTTCGTGGGCAGTGCGATAGTGGTAATCGATATTTTGCACTGCCCCATCCCGGGTCAGGATATAGCAGAAAGCCACCCCCCGTACCGCCTCACTCTCGGTGTCCTGCACCAGGCAGTCCCCATCCGGGAGTTCATCGAGAAAGCGGAGGTGGGAAATGCGGAGCATCTCTTTCTGGATGTCGTTCATCAGCCTCTCCTCTACGTAGAAAACCCCTCCCTCACCCTCAGAACAGCGGATAGAGCCCCCTCGACCCGCTTCAGGCCAGGGGAGACTCTCCTCCCCCTTTGGAAGGCTGGTAGTACGGATTGTTGCCGGCCGCGTGATCGGTGGTATCGATCACATGGCGAATCTCCGGTACCGTCTCTTTGATCATGACCTCGATACCGTGCTTCAGGGTAACATCCGCCATCCCACATCCCTGGCACCCGCCGCCCATGGCGATGTAAGCCGTATCATCCTTCACATCGAGCAAGGTGACGTACCCACCGTGGCCGGCGATGGCCGGATTGATCTGGGTATCGAACAGCTCCTGAATGGCCCTCGCTTTGGGATCGGTCCAGACCGGATTGGGATTCTCGATCTTGAACCCGCTTTCAAAGACGCTATCCACAAAATCTATCTTTACCCCTTCCAGTCGAGATGCGCTCTCGGCATCGACCACCACCTGGAAACCACCGGCATCTATCAGGAGGTCATCCGCCTCTTTCTCCTCGACCGGCATAAACCGGAGATCGTACTGGAATCCCCCGGGGCCACGACCCGTAATGGCGATGCGCAGGGCTAATCCCTGTTGATTTTCGCTTTGCAACAATTCCAGGATCTTGTTTTTCGCTGGTTCGGTAAACGTGATCATCCCTGACTCCTTGTCTTAAAAAAACCCTTACTATTCGCTCATTTACACGCAGGGCCCCGCCTCCAGATCAGAGGGCAGGGGGAGGGCTCTTGCGCCTGTTCAACTCCTCTCCTCCTTCCCGTCCAGATTGCTCCCTATAACATACCGGCAAAAATCCCCTCTTGTCAACCGGAAAGGGAGGGAGAACTCCTGCGCGCCTCTCCCCCCTCATTTTCCATTGCCTTTTCTCCCCAGCCTTGCTAAGATAAGCCTGGGACAGGAGAAGCATAGAGGAGAGATAGATGGAGCAGGAATGGGTCCAACTCTGTAAGCTGCTCTGCCGGTACGCCTTTCGGGTGGCCCGGGAGCCGATCTTCCCCCTGGCTTCGGGGAAGAGGAGTCGTTACTATATCGATTGCAAGGGGGCCTTCAGCATTCCCGAAGTGAAGTACCTGGCCGGATACCTGGGCTTTACCCGCCTGCGGGAGCAATCCATCGCGGCCCTGGGGGGGTTGATGTACGGGGCAATCCCCTTTGCCGAAGCGATCTCCCTGGTCAGCTTTCTGGAAAAACAGCCGCTGAAATCCTTTGCGGTCCGTAAAGAACCCAAGACGCATGGACTGCAGAAGTGGATCGAGGGGCTCATTGAGGCCGGGGAGGAGGTGGCCATCGTCGATGATGTGATGACCACCGGGACCTCCACCCTGCAGGCGATCGCGCGGGCGCAAGAGGCAGGATTGGTGGTAAAAAGGGTACTGGTCCTGGTCAACCGGGAAGAAGGAGGAGAAGAGGCCATCCAGGCGCAGTATCATCTCCCGGTGGAGTCGATCTTCACCCTGCAGGATCTCCTCCGCTACGGACAGTCTGTCCCTGTGGGCGGCAGGAACCCTGAGCTGTCAAGAGAGGCATCGGTTGAGGAGGGGAGATGACCTATGCTCATGAGCATGACCGGATATGGCCGGGCAGAACGACATGGGACAGAGGGACACTGTACCGTAGAGGTGCGCTCGGTAAACCATCGCTACTGTGAGATCGCGGTCCGGCTCCCCCGCGGCCTCATCCCCCTGGAGACCAGGATCCGGGAGCAGGTACGCCACCGGTTTGCCCGTGGCCGCTTCGATGTCACCGTCTCCCTGGATGCTCCTGCCTTGCTCGGGCAAGTTGTTCATTACAACCGGGGCCTGGTGACCCAGTACCTCCGGACCCTGGAAGCTTTACAGACCGATTTTCGTCTTCCAGGAACC
>RFHZ01000218.1 GCA_003696125.1 Nitrospinota bacterium | reverse complement strand
CGCCTGGGCCAGGCTCTCTGTCGCTTTTTCCAGTAGATGTTTTTCCTCTTCCGGGGCCAGGGTGTGCCACTGTTCGTGTAGATAGCCATGCGTGGCCACCTCGTGTCCCTGTCGCACGATCTCTTTAAGCAGCGCCGCATTGTGCTCTCCATTCCACCCTTCCACGAAAAAGGTGGCCTTGATCTCATGGCGTTCCAGCAGGGCGAGGAGGGTGGGAACCCCTCGTTTCACCGCGTACTCTCCCTCCGAGGCCATCCCCTGGGCATGCCCGTAACGGTACAGATCGTACGCCTTGCCCAGGTTATCAAAGGTGAGACAGACGGCACACTGGGCATCATGGGGCCAGACAAACTTTTTCATCGTCACTACCTTTCTCTTGCCTTTCCCTCGACAAGTTCACCGCAGAGTTCGCAGAGAACGCGGAGAGGAAGAGCGTTTTTGGGGCGACTCATCCCAGAGCTATCCTCTGCGACCTCGGCGTGCTCTGCGGTAAGGTTCACATGTAACATTGTCAGGTTACTCACGTTTCAGTTTGGGATTGAGCGCATCCCGCAGGCCCTCTCCAAAGAGGTTAAAGGAGAGGACCGTGATCAGGATGGCCGTCCCCGGTATATAGGTGAGCCAGGGAGCATCAAAGAGGAACTTCTTCCCGTCAGAGAGGATGTTTCCCCAACTGGCATCTGGGGGAGGCACGCCAAAGCCGAGAAAGCTGAGTCCCGATTCGGTCAGGATGGCCGAGGCGATGCCGATGGTGGCCGAGACCAGGACCGGGGCCATGGAGTTGGGGATGAGATGCCGGAAGATGATGCGCAGGTCAGAGGCGCCCAGCGAGCGGGCAGCCTGGATGAAATCCTGTTCCCGCAGGGAGAGGATTTCGGCTCGCACAAAGCGGGTGGTCCCCATCCAACTGGTCAACCCGATGACGATCATCACATTCCAGATGCTGGGAGGGAGGAGGGCAATAACGGTGAGAATGAGGAAGAAGGTGGGGAAGCAGAGCATGATATCAACGAGACGGGTAATGAGCCGGTCTACCGTGGTCACCCGCCATCGCCACAACCGGAGCGGCGTCTCCCCATAATAGCCGGCGATACCGCCCAGGATGACCCCGATGAGGACAGAGATGCCGACAGCCACAAACCCGACCGAGAGGGAGACCTTGGCTCCCTGCAGCATGCGGGCCAGCACGTCGCGTCCCAGCTCATCGGTGCCGAGTACATAGACCCCCAGCCGGGGAAGCGCCTCCGGGGGGATGGCGGCGGTGTTGGGGAGAGAGAGGGGAGGTTTGAGCTTATCCGGTAACCGCACCAGATTCGGATCCAGGTACGGATGGTCCCCCCCAGTAAGGATGGTCCCGGCTATGGCCAGCAGGAAGAAGACCAGGAGGAGGGCAAGGCCAGTCATGGCCAGGCGATTCCGTCGCAGCGTTTCCCAGGCCTGCTGGAGCGGTGTTTTCACCCGTGGTGCCCGACTATTCACCGCCACCCCCTCCCAGCTTGATACGGGGATCGACGACCATGTAAAGAAGATCCGAGATCAGGG
>RFHZ01000217.1 GCA_003696125.1 Nitrospinota bacterium | reverse complement strand
GTTTGGAGACTGGCCGCATCGCTCCCCGCATTCGGTTCGGTCAGCCCAAAGCACCCCAGCATCTCACCACGGCAAAGCGCAGGGAGATAGCGTTGCTTCTGCTCTTCTGTCCCCCAGCGGTTGATGGTAAGGGCTACGAGAGATACCTGTACCGAGAGAGTGGTGCGCACCGAGGAGCAGGCGCGACCGATCTCTTCGATGATCAAGGCATAGCTGATGTAGTCCAGTCCTGCCCCTCCATATTCGGGGGGAAGGGGGGCACCGAGCAGGCCGAGTTCTCCGAGTTTCTGGATGATATCTCCTGGAAACCGTTCATGGATGTCGTTCTCTCGCGCAACAGGTACAATCTCTTCGTCCGCGAACTTCTTCGCCATTTCCCGAATCGCCTGCTGTTCTTCTGTCAGCTCAAAATCCATTCTGCCTTCCTCCTGCAAGCTCATCCATCAATAACACCTGTAGTTCTTCCCTAAAACGGACGGTTCCTTAGCCTACATCGCATTCCCTGTTCATATTTTGCATGAGAGAGAGGCATAAGACAAGTGTATACAGCACCTCGCCAGGCAAGGGGGTAGCGGTCAGGGGTCTACACCAGGCCGTAGAGGGTTAACGGGGGGCATGCAGCAAGAGATGGAAGATGCCGTCTTTGCGGTGAACTTGCAGCAGAACATCACTCTTCTGGGCAGCCAGGGAGGTCATCTCTTCCTTGAAGCTCACCGGGTCTGTGATCTTCTTCTCTCCGACCTGCAGGAGAACATCTCCGCGTCGGAGTCCATCGCGTTCAGCAACGCTCCCCGCCTTTACATCGGCCACAAGCAGCCCTTCCGGACTGCTCAGGTGAAACAGTTCCGCCAGTACAGGGGTTAACTCCTGCACGCTAAAGCCATAGGGCTCAATGATGCTGGTCTCCTTCAACTCTTGAGACGGCTGCTCTAGCTGGAGGGGAGCGGTTTCCATCACCGTTCGCTCCACATAGATGGGGGCCCGAACCCGTAAGGCCAGGGCGATAGCATCACTGGGGCGAGAGTCGATGATGATCTCTTTCGGGTTCCCGGCCATTTGCAGGATGATGTTGGCATAGAAGGTGTTGTTGCGGAGTTCGGTCACAACAACCTTTTTGACCGTAGCTCCAACACTTGCCAGGATATTCTTTATCAGATCATGGGTCATGGGACGTGGCGGTACCACGGATTCCATCTCCATAGCGATGGCCTGCGCCTCGAAAAGACCGATCCAGATCGGCAGGACACGCCGCGGGGCCGCCTTCTCCTCTAAAAGCACGATCGGTGCCATTTCCCCTCGAGGATCTGTGGTAATCCCCTTTACCTCGACCGCAATCAGGGAGGACTCGCCAGCCATGAGAGGAGAGGGCAACCCAACCCCCCAGAGCAGCGCTAGGGTTCCTATCCATACGATGCTAAGCAGTTTGCGCCACATGGTTTCCCCTCCTTCTTCCTTAGGGTTCCGATAAGCAGGGTTTTTGCTCTTGATGTTATCATGTGCTCTTGGGGCTGTCAAAGAACTACGAGAGGGCCGATATCTGACTGGGGGCCCCCGGCCGGGATAATCTGTTCTGGTTACGATAAAAGAGGATTTTCAGCCCTTCCAGGGTCAAAAAGTGATCGATCTGATCGATCAGCCGTACCTCGTCGGCCACCACGCTTACCAATCCTCCTGTGGCAACAACATAGGGGGGCTCTGGCATCTCCGCTTTCATCCGGGCGATCAATCCATCGACAAGCGCAGCATAGCCGAGAATGATCCCTGCCTGCATGCTGTGGACCGTGTTTTTGCCGATGACAGAGATCGATTCCGGTTTGGTCAGCTCGATACGAGGCAGCTTGGCCGCATGCTGGAAGAGGGCGTCGGTGGATATCCCCAGACCCGGCACGATCGCTCCTCCCAGGTATTCTCCTTGTTTGGAAATCGCTTCAAAGGTGGTTGCCGTGCCGAAATCGACCACAATCAACGGCCCCCCATACTTGGCGTAAGCAGCCACCGCATTGACGATGCGATCCGCTCCTACCTCGCTCGGGTGCTCATAGAGGATCGGCATCCCGATATCCAGCTCTGGGCCCACAATCAGGGGAAAGATGTGGAAGTACTCCTGGGCCATCTTTTCCAGGGTGGGTACCAGGGGGGGAACAACACTGGAGAGGATCATGGCGGTGATCGCTTCTGGATTCATCTGGTTGAGCAGGAAGAGATTTTTGATCAGGATCCCGTATTCATCGGCCGTCTGGTGCTTGCGGGTACTCAGCCTCCAGTGGGCGACAAGGGTATCCTCTTCGTAAACCCCCAGCACAGTGTTCGTATTGCCTACATCCATGACGAGTAACACCGTCTTCTCTCCTTCTCTCTTAGGGATGGTTATATTCACCGGCCGCCACCGTCCGTACCCTCCCCTGCTGATCTCGCACTACCAGATTTCCTGCAGCATCGATGCCGTGTACAATACCGGTAATCTCTTCTGTCCCCACCTTAAGACGTACAGGCTCTCCCAGGCCGACCGCCAGCGCTCTCCAGGTGTCTAGAATCGGTGCCATGCCATGAGAGAGAAGAGTCGTATACCAGGTTTCCAGTTCCAGGAGGAGCTCACAGAGGAGTTGCTCCTGCGTAAGCGGCTGGCGATACTCTGCAGCCAGGGTGATCACAGAGGGACGAAGGGGTTCTGGAAAGTCGCTCCACCGGGTGTGTACATTGATCCCGACACCGATAATGAGAAAGGCGATTTCCCCTCCTTTCAGTTCCATCTCGACAAGAATACCGCCGACCTTCTTGTGATGGAGCACCAGATCGTTCGGCCAGCGAAGCCCGATAGGGAGACCGGTAAGTCTCCGCAAGCCTCGTGCCACCGCCACTCCTGCCAGCAGAGTCAAAGGAGGAGCCTGGGGAGGGGACAGGGGAGGACGCAGCAGCAAGGAGAAGTAGAGACCACCCGGTGGAGAGCAAAAGCTCCGTCCCCTCTGTCCCCTCCCCTGGTACTGTACCC
>RFHZ01000216.1 GCA_003696125.1 Nitrospinota bacterium | reverse complement strand
CTACAAACCGGTCCGCACTGCTGGCAGATGGCGGGCAGGCGATCACATTATATGTCCCACTCCCGCCGGTAGCGCCCCCACCGGTTTGCGTAAAAGTATACGGCCCTGAGTTGGTGGTGAGATCGATAATCGCCACATAGGTTGCATCAAAGTTGCCACCGCTACCAAGTAGCCCACTCTTTGTGTAGTTTATCGAAGCGGTGTTCCCCTCGACTCTCATTGTACCATAGATCATACGGTCTGTCCGATTACACCCATACTCCCATCCATTGAGAGTGAGGATTTTTGGATCGCCGGTACCCTTGAACAGAATCTTTATGTCATTACAAGCAGTAACAGCATCAAGGCAGGCTGTACCTGCAAAAGCACCACTCCAGCCTACGGAGAGTATTCCCAGCGCCAATACCGTGATCCAAAACAGTCTCTTCATATTCTCCTCCTTTCTGTTTTGGTGAAAGCCACACGCCTTCCTCATCTTCACCTGCTTACCTTCCCGACGGTAACGAGTAAACATCACCTCCTTGGCATGAAAAATACCTTATTCCCCTCTTACTGGATAGCATACTCGAAGAAGGTGGTTCTGTCAACTTTGCCGGTGTAAGGTGGGCCGCATCCACCTTGCAGATCAGGAAGACGGCTCCACAAGCGCCTCGTAGAGCTGGCGGTTATCGACGACGCGCCTGGCTTTAAACTCGGTCCGGGGTAAGGTGCCGGGAGGTTCCAGCTTGATGACCGGCCAGACCCCGATCACGCTGCGCAGGCGTTTGGCCATCTGGTCTTGCAACTGGTCCAGCGTTCCGGGTGTGATCTTCGCCTGTTGCGCCCACTCTTCACTGTACTCCACCCGGATCACCAGCTTATCCATCGCCTTTTCCCGGTCGATAATGATCTGAAACTCTCCCCCAAATCCCTCCATCGGCCGCAGGGTATCCTCGATGGCGCTCGGATAGATGTTTTCACCCCGTACGATGAACATATCGTCGATGCGTCCATAGATGCCATAGGGGAGACGGGGATAGGTGCGACCACACTCGCACGGCTCGTTCACCCAGCGCGTCAGATCGCCGGAGAGGAGCCTGATCATCGGCTGCGAGGTGCGCTCCAGGTGTGTGTAGACCGGGGTCCCTTCGCGGCCAAAGGGAACAGGCTCAAACGTCTGCGGATCGCAGACCTCACAGTAGACCAGATCCTGCCAGAGATGCATCCCGTGCCGAAAGGCGCACTCGGCATTGGACATCCAGGGGGTCATTTCCGCCATGCTCCCGCTGTCGACACACCGGGCGCCAAAGATCTCCTCGATCTTCCGTTTGGTGGCCGGAATCCCTGCCCCCGGCTCTCCGGAGAAGAACATGAGACGAAAACCGAAATCGCGCGGATCGATCTGCTCCTCGGCAGCGACTTCGGCCAGGTGGAGGGCATAGGAGGGCGTGCTGTAGAAGGCGGTCGGTCGCATCTCGCGCAACCAGCGGACCGCCATAGCCGTCTGTCCCGGCACCCCGGCACCAAAGGGGAAGCAGGTGGCCTGGAGCCGTTCCCCTCCCACCAGCACCCCCCAGCTCCCCAGGTACAGACTGAAAAAGGAGGCGATGAAGATGGTGTCTGTGGGACGCAGTCCCATCCCCCACATGATGCGGGCATGGGCATTGGCGATACGGCGCCAGTCATCCCGGCCAATGGCAAAGACGGTCGGTTTCCCGGTCGTCCCTGAGGTCCCATGGATGCGGATAATTTCAGAACGATCCACACAGAGATAGCGTCCGAAGGGGGGATGTTCGGCCTGCTCGCGTCGCAGCTCTGCTTTGGTCACGACCGGGAAGCGGTGCAGGTCGTCCAGGGTGCGTAGATGATCGGGATGCACCCCTGCCCCTTCCCATTTCTGCCGGTAGAAGGGGGAGTGTTCCCAGGCCCAGCGCACTATGGCCTGCAGTTTTCGCAGGATCAGGGTCTCGCGTTCCGCCGGATCCATGGTTTCGATGTGCGGAAACCAGTAACGCTGGGACGGAGCGGGGAAGTAGTGCTCATCGTAGACCGGTGGCCAGTGCTGGAAATCCATCACCTTTCCCCCTATACCGAGAGGGTGGCGGTATCGCCGATCTCCTGGCGAATCCACCGGATGATCTCCGCCGTGGTCGTCTCCTGATCGAAGACGGCAGCAACCCCCAGGTCCAGGAGCTTCTGTTGATCCTCCTGCGGGATGACCCCACCGACCACCACCCTGATGTCGGCGGCATCGTTGGCCCGCAACCGGTCCAGCAAGGGGGGAATGAGGGCCATGTGAGCGCCGGAGAGGATGCTGACACCGATCAGATCGACATCCTCCTGCACCGCTGCCTCGGCCACATCTTCCGGGGTGCGATGGAGACCGGTATAGATGACCTCAAAACCGGCATCGCGCAGGGCACGAGCCACCACCTTGACTCCACGGTCATGACCGTCCAGACCAACCTTTGCCATCAGAATACGAACTCTCCGCTGTGCCATCCTCTCTCCCCTAAAAAACCGGCTTCTCGACATAGGTACCGAAGACATCCTTGAGCGTGTTGACGATCTCTCCCAGGGTTGCGTGTGCCTTGACCGCTTCGATGGTGGGAGGGATGAGGTTCTCATCGGTGCGGGCCACTGCGGCCAGGGTTTGCAGGCAATGCTCCACCTTGTGTCGATCCCGTTTTGCCTTGATCTCTGCCAGCCGTTTCTTCTGCCGCTCTTCCACGGCCGGATCGACCTGATGCAGGGTGAAGGGGAGTTCGCTGGACTGCTGGGGGTCTACGTATTTATTCACCCCGACCCGCACCAGTTCTCCCCGCTCTGCCTGCTGCTGGTAGCGGTAAGCGGTCTCGGCCAGCTCGGCCTGGAAGAAGTTCTGCTCTGCTGCTGCTACCGCCCCACCCAGCTCATCGATGCGGTGGATGTATTGCCAGATCCCCTCCTCAACCTGATTGGTCAGGGACTCGACAAAGTAGCTACCGGCCAGCGGATCGATGGTATTGGCCACCCCTGCTTCGTCCAGGAGGATCTGCTGGGTACGCAGGGCGACCTTCATCGCCAGCTCCGAGGGGATGGCCAGGGCTTCATCCATCCCGTTGGTATGCAGGCTCTGTGCCCCACCTAACACGGCGGAGAGGGCCTGTAGTGTGGTCCGGGCGATGTTGTTGAGCGGTTCCCTGGCGGTGAGACTCGAGCCGGCCGTCTGGCAGTGGAAGCGGAGGCGCATCGACTCCGCCTTCCGGGCATGAAAGCGTTCTTTCATGATCCTGGCCCAGACCCGGCGTGCTGCCCGGAACTTGGCTATCTCTTCAAAGAAATCCCGCTCGGCGATGAAGTAGAAGGCGAGACGCGGGGCAAAGGCATCGACATCTATCCCTTTCTCTAAGACCGCCTCCACATAAGCGATCCCGTTGGCCAGGGTAAAGGCGGCCTCCTGAATGGCATTGGCTCCTGCTTCACGGATATGGTAGCCGCTGATGTTGATCGGGTTGTAGTGGGGAAGGTGCTGCGTGCTGTAGATGATGAGATCACGCACGATACGCATGCTGGCAGGGATGGGATAGATCCACTCTTTCTGGGCAATATACTCCTTTAAGATATCGGCCTGGACGGTACCGGAGAGCTTTTCCGGGGGCACACCGCGCCGTTCGGCGATGACCAGGTACATGGCAAAGAGGATCCAGGCGGTCGGATTGATGGTCATGGAGACGCTGATGGAGCCGATATCGATACCCTCAAGGATCTCGTCAAGATCCTCTACCGTATCGACCGCCACCCCTTCCCGGCCCACCTCTCCCCGCGAGCGGGGATCATCAGAGTCGTACCCCATGAGGGTAGGCATATCGAAGTCGATGGAGATACCGGTCTGCCCCTGGGCGATCAGGTACTTCAGGCGGGCATTGGTGTCTTTCCCCTGTCCATAACCGGCGATCTGGCGCATGGTCCAGGGTCGGGAGCGGTACATGGTGGGGTAAGGTCCCCGGGTAAAGGGATAGCGACCGGGAAAGCCGAGATCGTTTACGGGATCGAGCTCTATGACATCTTCCGGGCCGTACAGGCGTTTCACCGGCAAACCGGAAAGGGTTTTAAACTCCGGTTGACGCTCCGGGAGACGCTCCAGTGCCTGCTTGAGCTCCCGTTCTGTCCAGTCAGCCCTGGCCGCAGCCATGGCCGAAAGAGGAGGGGGTAGTCCCTGGTCACTCGCGCCCATTGTGCATGCTCCTTCTCCACAGATAGGTCCATCGATTTGACTCCGCATCCCTCGATGGCCGCAAATATATCATGTCTCCTGTTTTCTGTCAAATCCTCCTCATCCCTCCTGGCCTCGCTCAAAACCGAGTCGCTTGTACACCTGTCCTCGTTTGGCGTATTCGGTATAGGTCCGCCTGATGAGCTCATAGTCGCGTTCCGTAATCTCCCGTCTCACTTTGGCCGGGGAGCCCATGACCAGGGTGCGGGGAGGGATCTCCATGCCGGGGGGGACCAGCGTGCCGGCGGCGACAATACTCTCCTCCCCCACCACTGCGCCGTCGAGCACGATGGCACCGATGCCGATGAGGGAGCGTCGCTTCAGGGTACAGCCGTGGGCCACCACGCAATGCCCCAGGCTCACCTCATCCTCCAGGATGAGATAGGGACCACCGGTATTGTTATGGAGCAGGCAGCCATCCTGGATATTGACCCGGTTCCCGATCCGGATCAGGCCCACATCCCCCCGGATGATGGTATTAAACCAGACACTCGACTCCTCGCCGATCTCCACCTCTCCGATGACCATGGCCGTCTCGGCGATGAAGGCGGTTTCATGGATCTTTGGTCGAATGCCGTTAAACTCTCGAATCATATAGGCCTCCTTTTATTGACTTATGGCTCACCGTCCCCAAAGACGGTACCGATTCTCATGCCGTGTCTGCAGGAGAGTATACGTCACACCACCCCCTTTTTGCAAATAGGGTTTCATGAAGGGACCTGTCTCAATTCCCTGGAAAACGGCTGGCTACGAACCTGAATACAATTCGCCTCCCTAATAATCGAAACTCCAGAAGAGAT
>RFHZ01000002.1 GCA_003696125.1 Nitrospinota bacterium | reverse complement strand
GCCCTGGGGAAACGGCTCGCCTTCGGGCTGCTCCAGCGACTGGGCAGTGATTACACCCGGTTGATCTTTGGTCTCCACCTCCTCGGCTTTTTCCTGGCCTTTCTGCTCCCCTCTGGTATCATCCGTATCTTTATCCTGATACCGGTAGGATTGAAACTCATCGAGGTGATGCGACTGCCCCGCGACTCGCGTCTAGGGGCGGCAATCATCGCCTCCCTCATCTGCGGTACCAACTATCCGTCGGCAGGGATCCTCACCGCTTCCCTCCCCAACCTGGTCATCCTGGGTATCATGGAGACAGAACTCCAGCAGACGATCTCCTGGGGAGCGTGGCTTCTGTTCATGCTCCCCACCATCGGTATCTTGCGTCTCCTGGTGAGCACGGTGGTGATCCTGTTCCTCTTTCGTCCCACCGGCTCTACCAGCCTGCCTCCTCTTACCTTTCCTGCCTTGCCCCCCATGACCACAGCGGAAAAGCGGGTGATCGCGTACTTAAGCCTGGCCATCCTGCTCTGGGCAACCGATTTTCTCCATCAGATCCATCCGACCTATGTCGGCCTGGGGATTGTGCTCCTCTACTTCCTCCCCGTCTTCGGGGTTTTCTCTTTTGAGAAGCTGCGGGGACTCAACTTCCCCCTCCTCTTCTATATCGCCGCCTTTTTTGCCATGGGAAGGGCGCTGCAGGAGAGCGGGTTTAACACCATCATTGCTACCAGAGTCCTCCAGATCGTGGACATGTCGCGGGCAGGATGGTTTGGGAGCTACTACCTCCTTATCTTACTCACCCTCCCCTTCAGTGCCCTGATGGATACGGCGGCTGTGGCCGGGGTACTGACCCCACTGGTGCTCGATATCGCGCAGAAAGCCGGGCTTTCTCCTCTGGGAGCCGCCCTGGCCGAGGCGATCGGTACCTCTTTGATCTTTCTCCCTTACCAGGCTGCCCCTTTCATGATCGCTTACGGGTTTGGCCATATCCGCATGCACCAGCTCGTCAGAGCCATGGTGACCATCTCGCTTTTGACCCTCCTCCTTCTTGCACCGCTGACCCTGGGCTACTGGCACTGGCTCGGGTTGATTTGAACAGGAGAATATGCTACAAATATACGAAACATCACCCGATGAATTGAGGAAGCAGAGAGGCATGGCAACGTTGCGTACCTTTATCGGGATTGCGATCTCCCCGGTCATCCAGCAGCAGATTCTTGCCGCCCAGAAGGCATGGGGGGAGGTGGTGCCGGGTATCCGCTGGATCAAACCGGAAAACCTCCACCTGACGCTGAAATTCCTGGGCGAGATCGAAGAGACACTCGTGGACCCGATCCATCACCGGATGCAAAGGGTTGCCGGGGGGGTGGCGCCTTTTACCCTTACCATCCAGGGGCTGGGGGTCTTCCCCAACCTTTCCCGCCCACGTGTGCTCTGGCTGGGGGTGAACCAGGGGAAACAGTCCCTGCAGACACTCTATGCTCTACTGCAGGCCGAACTCACCCCTTTGGGATTTCCGGCAGAGAAACGTGCTTATACACCCCACCTCACCCTGGCTCGTTTCAAGACCTTCTCGTCCCCATCCCTGTTGTCGGCACTTTTGCAACAGAGCCTCCGGTATGAGTTTGCTCCCTTGTCCGTGCATCGCATCGATTTGATACGCAGCCAGCTCCACCCCGGTGGAGCGATCTATACCTGTTTACGTTCGGTTGAACTCTCTCAACCAGAGGAGTCCTAGGCAATGGATGCGTTTAAGGATAAAGAAAAGCTGCTGAATTTTGCTTTTGCCCAGATTGAGAAGCAGTTCGGCAAGGGAGCCATCATGCGCCTGGGCTCGGGTGAGGTT
>RFHZ01000215.1 GCA_003696125.1 Nitrospinota bacterium | reverse complement strand
CAACCTGCCGAAAAGAAAGAACCGAAGCAGAATGACAAAGAAAATCAGCACCTTACTGAAACCTGTCGGTAAGAGGAAACTTTTTCCCCAGAGTTTCGTCTAATAGACAGGTGCCAAGAGAGAAGCGTTTAGAGCCCTTTGTCAACAACGCAACAGGGATAATGGGAAAAGCTATGCGCACAACAGTCAAGAAGAAGCGGAAACGTCGTTTGAATCATCCTGCCTCCCCTGAAAAGAGATCTCCCCGCTTCCCTCCCCTTCCCCCGGATGACCGGGAACCTGTGGCCTGGATGGATACCTTTACCCCTTATGAAGAAGAGGATGGGGATCTCTGCTCCCTGGAGTTGGGGCGATTAGAAGAGGAAGAAGAGGAAGAGGGATTCTCTCTGCTGACCGATACGGGTAAAGGGGAAGAGGATGCCTGGGAGGAGATGGAGGATCTATCTGACCCGCTTCCCCCGGTCGAAGATAATCTCCTGCTCCTCTATCTCCGCGAAATGGGGGCCACACCGCTTCTCAGCCGTGAGCGAGAGCGGGAAGTGGCTGAACAGATCTGGCAGGGAGAACGAGAGATACGACGGCTACTGATGACTTCTCCCCTGGCCTTATCCACCCTGCTCAGTGAGGAAAACTGGTGGAAGGAGGTGGAAGACCTCTTCCCCCTTTCCGATGAGACTCCTCCCCTGGCGGAGATTCGAGAGGAGGCCAGGCGACTCTTGCGGGCCTACCAGACGGCGAGCCGATCTGCCGCGACCAAAAGGCTCAAGCAGCAGGAGGTCCAGCAACAGATGAGAGACTTCTTCCAGACGCTTTCCCTCCCTTCCAGCTTTTTTGAACGGGTGGTCACCCGCCTGCAGGAACAGGTGGACCGCGTGACCCGCCTGGAGGCAGCACTACGGGATGGGGCGGCTGCAGAAGAGGCGAGTATCCGGAAGAAAATCGGGAAGATCGAGCGCGAGGTCGGATTACGAGCTGGAGAGATGAGGGAGTTGCTGGCCAGGATCGCCACGATTCAGGAGCAGGTTAAGGCCGCCCGACGGGAGATGGTGGAAGCGAATCTCCGCCTGGTGGTCAGTATCGCCAAAAAGTATATGCATCGTGGACTCCCCTTTTCCGACCTTATCCAGGAGGGGAACATCGGCCTGATGCGAGCAGTGGAGAAGTTTGATGCCAGCCGGGGGTATAAGTTCAGCACCTATGCGGTCTGGTGGATCCGACAGGCTATTACCCGGGCCCTGGCCGAACAGGTACGGACAGTCAAACTCCCCATTCACATCACGGAGACGCTGCACAAGTTTACCCAGGTCGTCTCTCAACTGCAAAAGGAGTTGGGACGGGAACCCCGCTCCGAGGAGATTGCGGCCAGGATGGGGCTGCCGGTGGAACGGGTACAAGAGATGCTCATGATCAGCAAGAAACCGGTCTCCCTGGAAGAGACGATCGGGAGCCGGGAGGGGACGGTGGCTGACTTCCTCCATGACCCTCATGCCCTCTCCCCCCTCGATGCGGCCATGCAGGCCAGCCTGATGCAGGAGATTGAAGAAACACTGGCCGAACTGCCCGCCAGGGAAGAGAGGATCTTGCGCATGCGGTTCGGTTTGGGAGGGGAACGGATGCGGACTTTAGAGGAGATTGGGCGCACCTTCCGGGTGAGCCGGGAAAGGATCCGACAGATCGAGGCCCGGGCCCTGAAAAAGATACAGCATCCCAATCGGTGTAAGAATCTCCGTGACTTCTTCCAGAACTAGCTGGCCTTTTGAGGTTTGTGTCAGGCCTCTGCTTGATTCTCCTGGGGTTCTATGCTAGAGTAAAAAAGCGGAAGGCCTTAGGCTGGTAGTAGGAGCTTTTTCTCCCCAGATCGCAGTAGAGATGCCTGGTGCAAACCTTTCCCCCGTAATCCTTTCCCTTATACACAGGGCGATAGAGGCGAGGACTTTCCCGGGAGCGGTACTCCTGGTCGCCTATAACCGGGATATCGTGTGGCATGCCGCCTTCGGGCATGCGACCCTGCTTCCGGTTGCCGAGCCGATGAGGCGAGATACCCGCTTTGACCTGGCCTCCCTCACCAAGGTCGTGGCCACAACGACCGCCTTGATGCGCCTCTACGACCAGCAGAGATTTGCTCTTGACGACCGGGTGGCCGACTTCCTCCCCTGTTTTGGTCAGGGGGGAAGAGAGAGGATTACGATCCGTCATCTCCTGACCCATTCCTCAGGGCTCCCTGCCTGGGCTCCCCTGTACCAGCAGTTTGACCCTGCCGAACTCCAGGATCGTCGGGAAACCTTCTATGAGCTTATTGCCCGGCTCCCTCTCCTTTCCCCTCCCGGCAGACAGGCACGGTACAGCGATCTCGGGTTTATCATCCTGGGAGCCGTGATCGAAGCCCTGAGCGGGATGCCTTTAGACCGGTTCTGCTCCCAGCACCTCTTTACTCCTCTCGGTCTGGACTCGACCGGTTATCGCCGGTTACCCTCCGAGGGACAAGACCCCAGAGCTTCTTCTCCTTCGAGCTATGCCGCCACCGAGGTCTGCCCCTGGCGGAAGAGACTCTTGCGAGGAGAGGTGCACGACGAAAACGCCTATGCCATGGGTGGGGTGGCCGGGCATGCCGGGCTTTTCGGCACGGCGGCCGACCTCTTTCGTTTCACCTCTATGCTTTTGGACTGTTTAGACGGACGTGCTTCTTCTTTTCTCTCTCCCCAGACCGTAGCCACCTTTACCCACAGGCAGGGGATACCCGCCGGTTCCACCTGGGCTCTAGGCTGGGATACGCCGTCGGCACAGGGTTCAACAGCGGGTCGCTATTTTTCTCCCCGGAGCATCGGGCATACCGGCTTCACCGGAACTTCCCTCTGGATCGATCTCCTCCGGAGGGTAACGGTCATTTGTCTGACCAACCGGGTCCATCCTTCTCGACACCAGGCGGACCTCAAGCGGTTCCGCCCCCAACTCCACGATTGTATCATGCAAGAGCTCAGAAAGGAGAAGTTAAGGTTTGACAAAAACTCCTTTCTCCAGTAGTCTCTATACGAAAGGTAAGGTGAGGGGTTGAAGATGAATAAAATGGTGGAGATTCTCGAGCATAACCTGGATGAATGGCGCCGCTTACACGATTGGATCGTGTTGAAACGGGGCACCTCTGACCTCATCGAAGAGATTATTAGCCTCGGCCACAAATATTCGAGCTTGTTGAAGCAGTATAAAAGTACGCTCGACGATGAGAGGAAAGCGATCCTCTTCGATTTGCGCGTCACGTTACACGAGATGATGACCCTGTACGATAAGATTCGGCATAAGCACCATTTCCCCCTCCACTTTAAGGAACTCCCCTAGCTTCAACAGGCAGGAGGCATGGAAAACCAGCGAGAGAGGAACCGTTTTGGGAGAATACTTAGCTTTTCTCAAGCAGGTTGTACCGGCAACGGTCACCATCCATGCCCATATTCCAGCGGAAAATCCATCTACGGTCATCCTGGGACGCGAACGGATGGGGTCGGGAGTTATTGTGCGGGCCGATGGGTTTCTGCTTACCGTTGGGTACGTGATCTTGGGCGCGAACAAGATAACGGTGACGCTGCCTGATCAGCGCCAGTTTCCT
>RFHZ01000214.1 GCA_003696125.1 Nitrospinota bacterium | reverse complement strand
GACATCATGGACTTTGCCCGACGCCTCGGGGTCCAGAAGATCGGGATTGCCCACTGCATCGGCCTCATGCAGGAAGCCAGGCTGGCGCGGAACATCTTTGTGGCCAACGGCTTTGAAGTCTACGCCGTCTGCTGCAAGGTGGGATCGATCAGCAAGGAGAAGGTTGGCATTAAGGACGAGGAGAAGGTGCGACCGGGCCAGTATGAGGCCATGTGCAGTCCGGTCGGGCAGGCCGCCCTGCTGGCCAAGGCTGGCACCCAGCTCAACGTGGTCATCGGCCTGTGTGTGGGACACGACAGCCTGTTCTTCATGCACTCCCAGGCTCCGACCACGGTGCTGGTAGCCAAAGACCGGGTGCTGGGACACAATCCGGTGGCGGCTCTCTATACCTGTCACTCTTACTATCGACGCCTGACAGAGTCAGGTTAACGGGGATGCCGGCAGGAGAGCTTCTCTCCCCCAAATCCCCTCCGGGGAGAAGACCCGGGCAAAAAATCTGTTGACAAGAGGGGAGAATTTTGCTAGAGATATGGCATTTCTAAAAGAGGAGGGATCAGGAGCTCCTTACCATTAACGGAAAAATCGAAGCAGGGAAAGGGTAGAACATCATGAAAAAAACCGGAGCAGAAATCCTGGTCGAGAGTCTGAAAGCGGAAGGGGTAGAGGTGATCTTCGGGCATCCCGGGGGAGCCATCATGCCGGTGTACGATGTGCTCTACGACTCGGATATCTCTCACATCCTGATGCGACACGAGCAAGGTGCCGCCCATGCCGCAGACGGATACGCGCGCGCCACCGGCAAAGTAGGGGTCTGCATGGCCACCTCGGGTCCAGGAGCCACGAATCTGGTCACCGGTCTGGCCACAGCCATGATGGACTCAGTCCCCCTCGTTGCCATCACCGGCCAGGTACCCACCACCATGATCGGTACCGATGCCTTTCAGGAGGCGGATATTTACGGGATAAGCATCCCTGTTACCAAATACAACTACCTGGTCAAGGATGTGAGAAGACTGGCCCACATCGTGCGGGAGGCCTTTTACATTGCTCGATCAGGACGACCAGGCCCGGTACTCATCGATCTGCCCAAGGATATTCAGAACCAGGTAACCGACTATGAACCGAACGTTGTGGTCGATCTGGAGAAGTACAGGCTGCCCGATATCGAGAAGACCCAGGGAGCCCAGCTCGACCAGGCGGTAAAAGCCATCATGAAAGCGAAAAAGCCGGTCCTCTACGTCGGAGGGGGAGCCATCATCTCCGGGGCCAGCGAGCAGGTCTGTGCCCTGGCTGAACAGGCTTCGATTCCGGTAACCTGGACCCTGATGGCCACCGGGGTGTTTCCGGGCACGCATGAGCTGGCCCTGGGCATGCTCGGGATGCACGGCACCCGGGCGGCCAACTACGCCGTAGATGAGGCGGATCTGGTGATCGCCTGCGGGGCTCGCTTCGATGACCGGGTGACCGGCAAGGTGAGTGAGTTTGCCAAACGCGCCACCATCATCCATATCGATATCGATGCCGCAGAAATCGGCAAGATTGTCCGCGCCCATATCCCGATCAACGGGGATGTCCGGCAGGTGCTTGCCGCCATCCTGAAACGGCTGGAAGGGGTGACCATCCCCCGCCATCAGCCCTGGATCGACCAGATCACAGAATGGAAGCGCACCTATCCCCTCACCTATGGGAGCTCAGACAAGGCCATCAAGCCCCAGTTTGTCATCGAGGAACTCTACCGGGTGACCGAAGGGAAGGCGATCATCACCACCGATGTGGGACAACACCAGATGTGGGCGGCCCAGTTCTATAAGTTCCATAACCCGCGCAGCTTCCTCTCCTCCGGGGGACTAGGGACCATGGGTTACGGCTTTCCGGCTGCCCTGGGGGCCCAGACAGGTGTCCCGGATCGACTCGTCTTCACCATCGCCGGTGATGGGAGTTTTTTGATGAACATCCAGGAGTTGGCCACCGCTTCTGCCTATAAGATCCCGGTAAAGGTTGCCATCATCAACAACGGGTACCTGGGCATGGTCCGGCAATGGCAGGAGATCTTCTTCCACCGCCGCTACTCCGCCTCAGATCTCAACAAGAGCAATCCCGACTTTGTCACCGTGGCCAGGGGGTTCGGGGTGGAAGGGATGCTGGTAGAGCGAGCCGAGGATGTGCGGCCGGCGATCGAAAAGGCACTGGCCATTTCCGGCCCGGTGGTCATCGACTTCCATGTGGATCAGGAGGAAAACGTCTTCCCCATGGTTCCTTCGGGGGGAACGGTGAAGGATATTATCGGATAACCGTCGCGGGTAAGTTTGCGTCTGGGATCCGGCGCCAGGAGGCGATGGTCCCAGACCACACAGGTAAGGTAGAAGGGCAATGGAACACAACGTGGCTTCGCAAAAACGGACCCTCTCCATGCTGGTCCGTAACCATCCTGGGGTCCTCTCCCATGTTGCCGGACTCTTTACCCGGCGGGGATACAACATCGAGAGTATCTCGGCCGGGGTCACGGAGAACCCAGAGATCACCCGCATCACCATCTGTGTCACCGGTGACGACAAGATGGTGGAGCAGATCATCAAGCAGTGTCAACGCCTGGTCGATGTCCTCTCCGTCACCGAACTGAAATATGACGAGTCGATTACGCGGGAGCTGGCAGTGATCAACGTGAAGGCCCCGCAGCAGAACCGCTCGGAGATCATCCAGATCGCCAGTGTCTTCAACGGGCGCATTGCAGACATGTCTGAAGATGCCCTGATGATCGAGGTTACGGGCAACGAGCGGCAGATCGATTCCATCATCCGGCTGCTTGCCACGTACGGCATCGAGGAGATCGCCCGTACCGGGCTGGTAGCCCTGCAGTTCCCCAGCAAACGGGCCAGGCCCTCCTAGACACCTTCACTCACCATGGGCTGGGGAATATAGTCCTCGAGCAGGGGGAAATCCTCCAGGTTGGAGGCGATACCTGCCCGCAGGAAGGAATCGACCCACCAGAAGATGTTATGCTGGCGGATGGAGCGGCGCAGCTTGCTCATCCTGGCCTGCCGTTCCGCCTTATCCATGGTAAAGGCCTGGTAGATGGCGTCGGCTACTTCCTCGATGTTGTAAGGATTGACCAGCAAGGCTCCGCTCTGCAACTGGGCGGCTGCGCCGGCAAACTCGCTCAGGATGAGGACCCCATCCCGGGCTCGATTGACTGCACAGTACTCCTTGGCCACCAGGTTCATCCCATCCTTTAGTGGCGTGATCAGGGCGATTCGTGCCGCCCGGTAGTAGGCCAGCAGTTCGGTACGTTCCAGGCTGCGGTAGATGTAGTGAATGGGAATCCAGTCGGCTTCGGTAAACTGGCCGTTGATCTCCCCGACCAGCCGTTCGATCTCCATCTTCAGATCGTGGTACTTGGGGATGTTTTCCCGGCTGGGAACCACGATCTGGATGAAGGTGACCTGCTTGTGCAGGTCCGGGAAGCGCATCAGGGCATTGCGGAAGGCTTTCAGCCGTTCAGGGATCCCTTTGGTAT
>RFHZ01000213.1 GCA_003696125.1 Nitrospinota bacterium | reverse complement strand
GATTCAACTCCCCCACACCCCACACCCCTTACTCGGTACCCCGACGATGAACATCGGTACGATTGAGGGAGGGGTGAAGACCAACGTCGTTCCGGATCAGTGCAAGGTCAGTATCGATATCCGTACCCTGCCCGACATGCCGGCCGATGCGATTCTGAACGCCTTTGAACAGGCTATTGCGCGAACCAAACAGCGCATAGAGGATCTGGAAGCCACCATCACCTTCCGGACAGGCCGCCCCTCTGTGGAAACCTCACCAGATACCCCTATCGTCCAGACGGTTCTCCAACTCTGTGCCGAGATGTTGGGACGCGAGCAGAGGGCAAAGGCCACGCCCGGCTATGCCACCGACGCCAGTGTCTTCAGTTACAACCGCGATCTGCCCTTTGTCATCTGTGGGCCGGGACACCCGGAGCTGGCCCACCAGCCGGATGAGTATATTGTGGTGAGTGACTATCTCCAGGCCATACCATTTTACTGTGCCCTGGCAGAGCGGTATTTATCCACTAAGTAAACGAGAGGAAAGGCAGGGTCGGTATGGAGAAGATTGCTACCCGTCTGCAGGAAAGTATCCTCTTTACCCATTTGACTCCAGAGGAGATCGCCTACCTCGCCCAGAAGATGAGGCGCAAGGCATACCGGACCGGTGAATACCTCTTTTATGAAAGCACACCCCGGCAAGCTTTCTATGTCATTGAAGCAGGGGAAGTAGAACTCTTTAAAGGGTATCGGGGAAGGGTAAAGTCGTTTGGAGTGGTCCGGGCCGGAGGAACGGTGAGTGAAGGACTCTGGCTTGATGAACCGACGCACTTCACTTCTGCCCGCGCCCGCCAAGATACGCTGACCATCCAGCTCTCACTAGCACGGTACCAGGAAATCCGGACAGAACGACCGGAAACCTTTGCCAGGATTGTGCTCCGGATAGGCCAGTTGTTACGGGCCCAACTGCGGGAGTTAAGTGCGAAATGGGAAACCGATGAGCCCCGCTTTCTGTCAGGACGGTTCCGACAGGAGCATGACCTCCTCGGCACACGAGATATCCCGATTGAAGCCTACTATGGGATACAGACGATGCGGGCCTTGGAGAATTTCCCCATTACCAGCATTCCCTTGCGAGAATTTCCCCATTTAATTTATGCTCTTGCCGCCATCAAAAAAGCGGCCGCCCTCACCAACTTTGAACTCGGCCTCCTCCTTCCCGAAATTCAGAGGGCGATTGTACAGGCTTGCGATGAAATCATGGCCGGCCAGCATCACCAATATTTTGTGGTCGATGTCATTCAGGGAGGAGCGGGAACTTCGACCAACATGAATGCCAATGAGGTCATTGCGAACCGGGCCCTGGAAATTCTCGGCCATGCCAAAGGAGCTTATCACATCATCCATCCCAATACCCATGTGAATCTCTCCCAATCGACAAATGATGTCTATCCAACCGCCATCAAGATTGCCCTGCGGCGTTACGCAGACGACCTGCTGAAGGCGATGACAGAACTGCAGATGGCCTTTCGAACCAAGGCGGACGAATTTGCCGATGTCCTGAAGCTGGGAAGAACTCAGCTTCAGGATGCGGTGCCGATGACGCTGGGTCAGGAGTTTAGTGCTTACAGCACCACCATTGGAGAGGATCTGGCTCGACTCCGTGAGGCCGTTGATCTGGCCAAAGAGATCAATCTGGGGGCAACAGCAATCGGAACCGGCATCAATACCGATCCACGGTACGCGCGTCTGGTCTGTAAGAAGCTGCGTGAGATCACCGGTATTCCCCTGATTACGGCCCCTAATCTGGTCGAGGCCACCCAAGACACCGGGGTATTTGTCCTCATCTCCGGAGTTCTCAAACGCATTGCGGTCAAGCTCTCAAAGATCTGTAACGATCTCCGCCTCCTCTCCTCCGGTCCGCAAGGGGGATTCCATGAGATCAATCTCCCCCCCATGCAACCCGGATCGAGTATCATGCCGGGAAAAGTTAATCCGGTTATTCCAGAAGTCGTAAACCAGGTTGCGTACCAGGTCATCGGGAATGACTTGACGGTAACGATGGCGGCAGAGGCGGGGCAGTTGGAGCTAAACGCGATGGAGCCGGTCATCGCGTTCAACCTCTTCCAATCGATCAGCATGCTTCGTAATGCCTGTATTACCCTCCGCACCCGTTGTATTGAGGGGATCACGGCGAATAAAAAGCATTGCCGGACATTGGTAGAGAAGAGTATCGGTCTTGCAACCGCTCTGAACCCCTATCTGGGGTATGAGCAATCGACTGCACTGGCCAAGGAGGCTTTGGCTACCGGCCGTTCGGTCTATGAACTGGTGCTAGAAAAAGGGATACTCAGCAAGGAAAAGCTGGAAGAGATCCTCTCTCCAGAACAGATGATTCGCCCTCGCCGCTACCAGTAGTCGAGACGAGAGGGAGGCGAAAGAACTCTCCCCTCTGCTCGGGGCAATGGCTGGCCCCTACAGCGCTTCAAGGCGAGTCCCCAACCAACTGCAGGCTTACTGGTTCATGCTGTTGAGGAACTCCTCGTTGGTTTTGGTGCGGCTCATCTTATCCAGCAGGAATTCGAGCATCTCTTGCGGATTAAGGCTCTGCAAGGCCTTACGCAATATCCAGACCCGGTTGAGCTCTTTTTCGCTGAGGAGCAGCTCCTCTTTACGGGTCCCAGACTTCTGCAGGTCGATGGCAGGGAAGACACGGCGATCGGCGAGCTTACGGTCGAGCACCAGCTCCATGTTTCCCGTCCCCTTAAACTCCTCGAAGATCACCTCATCCATCCGGCTGCCGGTCTCGATCAGGGCCGTGGCCAAAATGGTGAGGCTTCCCCGCTCTTCCGTCTGGCGGGCAGCTCCAAAGAACCGCTTGGGCCGTTGCAGGGCATTGGAATCGACTCCCCCGGAGAGGACCTTGCCGCTGGGGGGCACAATGGTGTTATAGGCCCGTGCCAGCCGGGTGATGCTATCGAGCAGGATCACCACATCGTACCCGTATTCCACCAGCCGCTTGGCCTTTTCCAGTACCATCTCGGCCACCTGCACGTGTCGCTCTGCCGGCTCGTCAAAGGTGGAGCTGATGACCTCCGCCTTGACCGACCGCTCCATGTCCGTGACCTCTTCCGGCCGCTCATCGATCAAGAGCACAATCAGGAAGACTTCCGGGTGATTAGCCGTGATGCTGTGGGCGATGGTCTGCAACAGCATGGTCTTTCCGGTGCGTGGTGGCGCAACGATCAATCCACGCTGCCCCTTCCCGATCGGCGTAAACAGATCCAGGATGCGGGTGGACATGTCTCCATCACTGCGTTCCAGACGCAGCCGTTTATGCGGATAGACGGGGGTGAGATTATCAAAGAGGATCCGCTCTTTGGCCTGCTCCGGATTGGTGAAGTTGATCGCCTGGATCTTGAGGAGGGCAAAATACCGCTCCCCATCCTTGGGGGGACGGATCTGGCCGGTCACCGTATCCCCGGTGCGCAAATCGAAGCGGCGTAGCTGGCTGGGAGAGACGTAGATGTCTTCCGGGCAGGGGAGATAGTTGGCCTTGGGAGAACGCAGGAAGCCAAATCCCTCACTATGGATTTCGAGGACCCCTTCTCCAAAGAGCAGCCCCTCTTCCTGGGTTTGCGCATCGAGGATCTTGAAGATGAGTTCATGCTTGCGCAGATGACTGATGCCCGGAATCTGCAAGGCTTTGGCAATCTGATGCAGTTCGGCAACCGTCTTTTCCTGCAGAGAAACCAGGTTCATGGTATTATGATCCGGGATGCTCGCCTTACTCTGCTTTTCCTGTTCGGTTGCGGTGTGATTACCACTGTTTGAGGAAAGTTTCTTGGCCATGAGGTGACTCTACCTCCTTTGTGAAAAAATACGGACACCTTACCTCTATTGAACCGCTTGGATTAAGGATGTTTCCTCATTTGACGTCTTCTGGCTTGACCTGGCTCCATCTTCACCCGATTCTACGGTCGGGATTGTAGCCTCAGGGAAAGGGAACCACATGCGGGACACTTACTCTTGGTGAATAGCGCAAAATCCTGTACACAGACAGCTTAGGTGGTCTCATGGAGTGCATATCGGCAAAAGTTCACTAATACTATAACAAAAAAATCCCCAAAAAGCCACTTTTTTTGCACGACCCTCCCTCCTTTTCTTCGGTTTTATCTCCCCGGCCCGTAGACCGGTCGGCCTGGCAGGGCCCCGGTATGCTGGCCATGCGCCAGCACCCGTTGGCCGTTGACCCATACCTCACGGATACCGCTAGAGAGCTGATGGGGATGGGAAAAGGTGGCACGATCCTCCACCGTATCGGGATCAAAAAGGACCACATCCGCGTAGTACCCCTCGCGCAGTAAGCCGCGATCGCGTATGTGTAGTCGATTCGCCACGGCCGAGGTCATCTTGCGAATCGCCTCTTCCCAGGTGAGCACCCCCTCTTCCCGAACATATTTCCCCAGGATACGGGGATACGTCCCATAGGCCCGGGGATGATGGGTGAGCAGGAGATGCGGATGGGCCGGATCGAGTCCAGGCGCATCGGTACCGAACTTGATCCAGGGCTGACGCATCTGCAGCCGGAGATTCTCTTCTGACATCAAAAAGTACATCGTATGCACCCAGGGTCCCTCGGCACAGACCAGATCGAAGACCGTATCGACCCAATCCTGTCCCCGCAGCGTGGCGATCTCTGCCAGGGTTTTCCCCACATACGGTTGATGCTCAGGATGCTGCAATCCTACCACCAGCACCCCTTCCGGTCCCCCGGCCAACTGGACCCGGTTGCCTGGAGCAAGCACCTCCTCCCGTATACGACGGCGCATCTCTGGATCGTGTAAGCGCTCCTCCAGCTTCCCCTCGGCCGCCGCCCAGTCTGGTAAAATCGCTCCCAGCCCGGTACCGCTGGCCACATAGGGATACATGTTGGCCCCGACATCCACCCCTTCTGCCCGGGCGGCATCGATCATGGCAATGGCTTCCGGCATCTTGGACCAGTTACGCTGGCCGGTGGCTTTCAGGTGATAGACCTCTACCGCCACACCGGTCTGCCGCCCCAGCGCAATGGTATCGGCCAGGCTTTCCAAAAGCCGGTCCCCCTCAGAGCGCATGTGGGTGATATAGACCCCACCGTAGCGGGCAACGACTCGTGCGATCTCGACCAGTTCTGTATCGGTGGAGTAAGAGTTCGGGGGATAGATCAGCGCGGTGGCCACCCCAAATGCCCCGTCTTCCATGGCCTCTGCCGTCAACCGACACATGGCCGTCAACTCCTCTGGAGTGGCTTCCCCCATGCTCCACCCCTTGGCATACTC
>RFHZ01000212.1 GCA_003696125.1 Nitrospinota bacterium | reverse complement strand
GTTCGGTGGCGTTCATGATCATGGCCAGCACGTTGTTAAAGTCATGCGCGATGCCGCTGGCCAGGGTGCCCAGACTCTTCATCTTCTGGGCCTGCAGGAGTTGTTCGTGCAGGCGTTCCCGTTCCGCCTCTACCTTTTTGCGTTCCGCAATCTCCTTCCGCAATTCTGCATTGGCGGCGGAGAGCTTCTGCTGTTGCTCCTGCATCTCCTGGAACAGTTGCGCATTCCTGATGGCCAGGGCAGCCTGAATGACGAAGCTGTCCAGGAGACGATGATCTTCAGGACTCAGGCAGAACGGCTGCCGGCCGAGCAGGACCAGTACGGCGAGCAGGGTATCCTCGTGCAGAACCGGGATGGCCAGGAGACTGGTAAGCTGATGTGCCTGCCACCAGTCACGAGCAACGATGCGGGAGTCAGCAAGGACATCTGCAACGTGGAGCGGCTGCCGCTGGGTGGCCACCCAGCCGGCAAAGCCCTGGTCAAAACGGAGCGTTCGGATAGGGATGTCCTCCCCGATATGCGCATCGGAAAAGGCGCGAAGCTCCAGGGTCTGCCTGGCTTCATGGGCAAGCCAGAAAGCCACGGCCGGTGTCTGCATGAGGGTGGCGGCTGCCTGGGCGATCTCGTGCAGCACTGCTCCCATATCCAGCGAGGAGGTGATCAACCGGTTCAGGCGGGTAAGGGTCTGGAGGCGATCCAGCCGTTGCTCCAGGGTGGCGTACAGCTTGGCATTGGCAAAGGCGATGGCGGCCTGATTGGCAAACGACTGCAACACGGTGATCTCTTCTGCATCAAAATGGTGCGGGGAGCGGGTGGCAATGGCCAGACTCCCATAGAGCTGTTCGCGATAGCAGAGGGGAAGTATGATACCGGAAACCAGACCTTCCTCTGCTACCCAGGCCTTGTTGATAAGGCGATGATCCCGGGCCAGGTCCGGACTGACCACCGGCTGGCGTGTGGCAAAGGCAACTCCGGTCAACCCCTCGTTCAGACGAAAACTCCGTTTAAGCCCTCCCTGGGGATTGCGCAGCCCGATACTGGCCACCAGATGAACCGTCTTCCCATCTGCATCCAGCTCAAATAAGCGACCGGCCGCACCAGGGATGAGGAGCTGAACCGCCGCCAGGATCTCCTGGGCTACCTGTTGGGGGTGTAGCACAGCGGTCAGGGTCTGGCTCAGTTGATTCAGGGTGGAGAGTTGCTGGGCTCGCCGGAGGGTGGCACTCTGGAGCCGGGCATTTTCGATGGCGATGCTCGCCAGGTGGGTTGACATCTCGATGAGTTCACGACTGTGGGGATCGGGGTAGCGTGGTTTACGGTAGTAGATGGCAAAGGTTCCCAAGACCTCGCCTTGCGAGGAGAAGATAGGGGTAGACCAGCAGGCACGCAACCCGTGGCGCAGGGCGAGTTTCCGGTACTCCTGCCATAGCGGATCGACAGCAATGTCTGCAACGATGACCGGCTCCTTGCGATAGGCTGCCGTCCCACACGAGCCGACACGGGGACCGATGGCTAACCCGTCTAGGGCACGGTTATACTCCTCAGGGAGACTGGGGGCTGCCCCGTGGCGGAGGGTTTTTCCATCCGTGTCCAGGAGACAGATGGCACAGAGGCTACCGGGTGATTGCTCCTCTATGGTGCGAACCAAGGCGTCCAGCACCTGGGGGAGGGGTGCCCCGGTGGCGATCATCTCTAGTATGCGTTTTTCCGCTGCCAGGAGGGCTTCCGTTTGCCGGTGCCGCGCTTCCTCCCTCTCGAGCTCTACGATGCGCTGGCGCATCACCGCCAGCTTATGGAGCACGCGGTCTCTGTTCTTCTTGGGTCTGTACATCTACCCCCTCTCTCCTATGGAGTGATAAACCTGCTCTATCCCTGCTTTCTTATCGGCAATCCCTTCTCCATTCTTGATGCAGTATCCTTTTTCATATTATAGACCGTTTCTCTCCTTCAGGCATCCACAATCCGGTCTTCCCTCACGTTGACACCCTGGACTGGACATGCTATCCTACTAGCGGAGCCTGAAGGGTGAAAGGGGCTGGATAGGGCTCAACTCAGGTTGCACAGCGGATCTGTGACCAGAGGGTGTGGGCTTGCAGTGAGGATAGGGATTTGACATTCGTAGAGAGAAAGAGGAGTCGAAGAACAATGGCAAAACCGATGGAAGTGACCGATGCCACGTTTGAAAAAGAGGTGTTACAATCCGATATTCCGGTCCTGGTCGATTTTTGGGCGACCTGGTGCGCTCCCTGCCGTATGATCGCGCCGGTGGTAGAAGAGCTGGCAAACGAGTACGAGGGGAGGTTGAAGGTGGTCAAGCTCGATGTGGATAGCAATCAGGGTACGGCCATGAAGTACGGGATCCGGAGCATCCCTACCCTCCTCTTCTTCAAGGATGGGAAACAGCAGGAGCAGTTGATCGGGGCCGTCCCCAAGAAAGAGATCGTGTCCAAGATCGAACAGGTATTGTCCTAGGGATATTCCTCCTCCTTCGGCGGGTGGGTTACCTGCCCACCCGCCCTGTCTACGCCTGAGTCAAGGCGGTCCAATGCTTCTCTACCGTGGCCTTGAGCTCCTCCAGTGAGCCGTCGTTGACCAGCACCAGATCCGCATACCGCTGACGTTCCGCACTATCCAGTTGCGCAGCGATGCGGCGCTGGATCTCTTCCCGGCTCAGCGATCGCTGTTGCATGACCCGCTCGATCACCTTCTCTTCTGAAGCCACCACCACCCAGATCTGGTCTACCAGGGGGGTCCATCCGGCTTCGATGAGGAGTGCCGCCTCCACCACGATCCCACGGATGCCCGGGGGGGGATCGGCTCTGATCGCCCGGATCTGCTCCTCAATGGCGGCATAGATGCGGGGATGGGTGATGGCGTTGAGCCTGGCCAGGGCCTGGGGATCGCTGAAGACCTTCTCCCCGAGTCGTGCCCGATTGATGGTACCATCAGGATTCAGCACCTCTCTGCCAAAGGCCTGCACGATCTCCTGCCAGGCCTCGGTGCCCGGCTGGTAGATCTGGTGTCCAACCGTATCTGCATTGATGATCCTGGCTCCTCGCTCTGCCAGCAACTGGGAGACCGTGCTCTTTCCCGAGCCGATTCCGCCGGTAAGCCCGATGACGGGAAGTCGTTTTGCCATGACGCTTTTCGCTCCTTTCCCCCGGTCAAACTGTTTTCCTGCCCTTCTCGAGTTCCGACCCGTGGTGATTGTCAGGTGGTCAGGTGACGGTAGATGTTGGGAAGCTCGCGTGGTAAGACGCTCACCTCTTCGATCACCACGTAGTTCCCCTCTCCACACATCTCCTTGAGATAATCCTTGCCCGAGCGATCCACGGTGATGCAGAAGGTATGGATCCCCTGTTCCCTCCCCTCCTGCAGGGCACGCATCGTATCCTGAATCCCGTAAACCTTGCTCTGGCGGTCTTTGCCGTAATCGAAGTCTTGCGGGTAGCCGTCACTCAACAGGAGGAGGGTTTTTATGCGGGCCTGCGAGGCGGTGAATTTGCGCAGGACATGACGGATGGCTGGTCCCATGCGGGTACTGCGTTGCGGCTTTAAGGCCCCGATGCGGCGCCTGACCTCTGGAGAATAGGCTTCCTCGAACTCCTTGAGGATAAAGAATTCGACATTATCACGCCCGTACCCGGAAAAGGCGTAGATGGCATACTCGTCTCCGATCGACTCGAGGGCCTCGGCCATCACCACCACCGCTTCTCGCTCCACATCGATGATCCGCTTTCCCTTGGGCCGTTGCTTATCCTGGGCAAAGAGAGGGGCATAGAAGTCCTCATCGCGGATGAAGCCGGAAAAGGCAGACTTTTCATGACGGGGAGGAACCAGGTACTGGGTCGTCCCTCCCTCTTCTTCCTCGCTGATCGGGTCATCGGTAGAGGCACTGATGTCCAGCAGGAAGGCGGTGGCCACACTCCGCTCCCGCTTGTTGCGCTTGGTATAGATCTTTTCCGAAGGGGGAAGCCCTATGCGCCGGTCCACCAGCGCTTCTACCACTGCATCCAGATCGATCTCTTCCCCATCCTCGAGTCGCTTCATCTTCTTGAAGGTCTCCGGTTTCAGGAGCTGGAACTGCTTGCGGAGCTGCTTGACCAGGGGGCCATGTTCTTCCAGCACCGTGGTCACAAAGTCCTCATCCCCCTCCCGTGTCTCCGCTTCCTCTCCGGCAGGAATCCTCTCCCAGAGCTGACACCAGCGACTCCGATAGTCCTGTATCTGGTAGTCCCACTCATCGTAATAGTAGACCGCTGTGCCCTGGTCCTGGAACTTCCTGGCCTCGTCCTGGATCTGCTGTGCCAGCCGGGTGACCTCTTCCTGCAGGCGCTCCTGCCTCCCTTCTGTCCCCACCCCACGTCCCTCCAGGTCGGTCACAAACAGGCCAGAGGTGGTATCGAGTGGCTGATCCTGTACCCCTCGAATCTGGATATCGATCCCCCGCTCCAGTAACTCCCGCAGGATTTCCGGCGGGATATAGCCCCGGCCAAACTCCTGCATCTGCTCTTGCAGCGCCTCTACCTTCAGTCGCTGCTGCACCAGCTCCGGCTTGATCTCCCCCTGATGGACGAGCGGGGTGCGGCCCTGGTACGGCTCCTCGGCACCGGTGAGCAGGGGGGCCAGAGAGGGCGAGAGCCGGTCCATCGCCGTGTCAAAGTCGAAACGCGCCCAGAGGTTATACATCTCCTCCTGGAGTCCCGGTTCGGTCAGAAGCACGGCCAGGGGGAGATTGGGAAGTCGCTCGATGATGCGATAGACTCGAACCGTGGCTGCGGCTGTCTCCTGTACCGTGGCGGCCGGCCGGGAGAGCAGGTTTACCATCGGTTTGAGAGTGGTCAGGATGGGAAGGAGGAAGAGGGGGAGGGTCTGGGGAGGGTCTCTCTCCAGGACCAGATCGGTCAGCAGTTCTACCACTGCCTGCTGCAGGGGAAGGGTCCGGATATCGGGACGCAGGGCGAGGGCAATGTCGGTGGCCCGCAGCAGGTCGGCGTGCAGGCCACGATAGGTACGGCGCAGCGCCTGCTCGATCCTCCCCTCCTCTAAGACAGCAAAGATGTCTTGCGCCAGGGACCGTTGGGGAAAACACCGGAAGAACTTCTCAAAGTCGGATTGAATCCCGTCCCGGGGTTCTGGCAAGGGGAGATCCAGGTCTGGATACTCCGTAGAGAGCTTTTCCAGGGAAAAACGAAAGGTGCCAAACTCAAAATGCCCGGCCTGGTGCGCTGCCGCCACTTTGAGCAGGGTGCAGTTCTCCTCATAGCTCGCCCCCTGGTCCATGGCTGCCGGGAGATAGATCGCCTCTCCATCGGTGGTGGCCCGGCGCAACTCTCCTGTCCGAAACGCTGGAGGCAATTCGGACAGGGAGCGGATAGGGATCGAGGTGCCGACCAGGCCGGTGACGTAGAGGTAGAGGACACGACGCAGGTCCTGCAGATAGGCGATACGGCCCAGCCGTTGCAGGGTCTGCTGGCTGGAGAGGGAGGTGAGGGCAAAGAAGGCGTATCCCTTAGAGCGATTTTCCTGCAGCAGCAGGATCCCCTGTTCCACCCAGCGGGAGAGATCGCGCCAGGAGAGATGGGCGAGCAGGGTGGGAAGGGAGCGCAAAAAGGCGAGTGCCCCCTGGCTGTCGTGTTGGAGCAGGGTCAGCAGATTGCTGCAGATCGCCTCTTGCGCCGGGCCAGGGTATTCCCGCAGCAAGGGAGGCAGGACGTGGAAGCAGGCATCGAGTGCCGTCTCCTCTTCTCCCCAGCGGCGGACGATCTCCTGCACCTGGCTCCGGCAGGCTGGTGGAATCTGGCGCAGGAAGGAGTCGGCTTTGCTACTCATCCGCCACCTTTACCAGGAGCTTGCCAAAATTTTTCCCTTCAAAGAGGCCGATAAAGGCCCGGGGAGCGTTTTCTAATCCTTCCACCACATCCTCTTTGTACTTGATCTTCCCCTCCCTGATCCAGCGGGCGATTCGTTGTATCCCTTCCTGGTAGCGATTGGCGAATTGAAAGACCAGGAACCCCTCCATGCGGGCCTGGTTGGTGAGCAGGGCCCGCAGGTTACGGGGACCCAGATCCGGCTTTTCCAGGTTGTACTGCGAGATCTGCCCGCAGATCACCACCCGGGCATAGGGGGCGAGGTGATTGAGCACGGCATCGGTGACCGGTCCCCCCACATTGTCGAAGTAGACATCGACCCCATCCGGACAGGCGTTGCTCAGGGCCTGTTCGAGATCCTCGGTCTTGTAGTTGATGCCGACATCGAAACCGAGTTCGTTTACGATATACTCGATCTTTTCCGGTGTCCCGGCTGTGCCGACCACCCGGCAGTTCATGAGCCTGGCGATCTGTCCCACCACCTGTCCCACCGCGCCTGCCGCAGCCGAAACGACCACGGTATCACCGGGCTTGGGCCGGCCGATTTCTAAGAGTCCGAAATAGGCGGTCATGCCGGGCATACCGAGGACCCCGAGGGCGGTGGAGATGGGGGCGAGTTGGGGATCGACTTTGCGGAGATCATGGCCATCAGAGAGGGCATACTCCTGCCAGCCGAGGCGTCCCTCGACGATATCCCCGATGGCAAAGCGCGGGTTCTGGCTGGCGATGACCCGGCCGACCACCCCACCGACGATCACCTCCCCGATCTCCAGGGAAGGGGCGTACGACCTGGCCGCACTCATCCGTCCCCGCTGGTAAGGGTCGAGGGATAACCAGAGCGTCTTTACCAGCACCTCTCCATGTTGGGGCTGTGGTATGGGGGTTTCGACCAGTTGAAAATCGGATTCCTTGGGATATCCTACCGGACGGGCGGCAAGAATGATCTGGCGGTTGACATCTGCGGGCATCTCCCCTCCTCTCTCCTGGGAATGCAATATCGGAGGTTCAGCTCTCCGAAGTATGGCGAACCTTTGAGGGTTTTTGTGTATCAGTCTCTCCTTTATCCTTTACCATTTCCCGTTGCCTGTTGTCAATGGAAAAGCCGGTGGGCATAATTGCACAAATGCCTCAAATCCGGTACAATCTACTCTCTGCCAGCTCTTCTGTTTGCAAACTGAGTGAAATCGCCTATGCCGGTTATCATAAAAAACGTCGATCCACGGCCGATTCAACGCCAGTTGATGACCATCTATAAGCGGGCCTATGAGGGGTGGGAGGAGTACGCGTATCAGAGCAATCGAGACATCATCGACTACCTCAGGTGGCTACGCAAACGGGCTCCAGAGGGATTTCTGGTCGCCTTTATGCAGGAGAAGCCGATCGGGTTTATCGGTGTCGATTATCGCTGGATCGATTCCCGGGGAGAAGCGATCGGTGAAATCCACGAACTGGCCCTCGACCCGGATTTTCAGGCCCAGGGGATCGGTAAACAACTCTTCCTGGCCGGACTGGAGGTCCTGCGGGCCAAAGGACACCGCAGATTCGGTCTCTGGGTAGGAGAGAAGAATACCAGAGCGCAGGCCCTTTACACCCGGTTCGGTTTTCGTATCCAGGAACGCCGCGGGATCTGGATACGCATGGTCAAGGAGGAGTAAGGGAAGCCTCTACCATGGCCTGGGAGAGGACCTTGACCGTATCGACCACGCTCTGGATCTCCACATGTTCCCAGGCCGTGTGTGCCACGGCCAGGTCTCCTGGACCGAAGACCACGCTGGGAATGCCACCGGCCAGGAGGTACTCGGCATCGGTCCAGCTCGGCATGCCTCCCAGAAGAGGGGGACGGCCCAGGGCTTTCTGGTAGGCGCGTTGCAGCACCTGTACCACCGGTTCCTCTGTAGACAACTCAAAAGGGAGAGAGACATCGATGAACTCGGTGGTGATGTTCTCCTGGTCAAGGAGCTGGCGCAGCTCCTGTTTGGCCTCTTCCACGTCCTGACCGGGGAGGAGACGAAAATCGACGGCCAGTTCGCATCGCTCTGGGACGAGCAGGGCTTCTCCTCCTCCTTTGATCCCCATGACATTAAAGCCTCCTGCCCCGATCAGCGGGTGTTCTGCCTGGAGAAAACGGAGTCCCTTAAAGGACTCGATGAGAGAGGCGGCCTGCAGAATCGGATTGTGTCCCCTTTCAAACACGCTTCCATGCACCGCCTTTCCCCTGATCGTGATCCGCACCTCGATCGAGCCGGCTTCGGCCGGACAGATCTTCAACCCTGTCGGTTCCAGCACCACCGCCCCCCCGGCCTGCACCATCTCTGGCAGTGCCCTGGAGCCCAAACCCTGCTGCTCCTCATCCACGGTAAAGGCAACGGCGAAACGCGGGGAGATCCCCTCGCTGCGAACGGTTTCCAGGGCCAGAAGAATGGCCGCAATCCCGGCCTTGATATCGACACTCCCCCGGCCGTAGAGCCGTCCCCCGTCCAGGCGTGGTTGGGCAAGATGGGTATGTTCCCACAGGGGGACGGTATCGACATGAGCGGTAAAGAGGAGGGAGGGAGGGGAGGTGGGTGTCCAGATCAGGTTGTACCGTCCTGCTGCCACCGGCTGGCGCACCGGGGGAAAGCCGAGGGAGCGGAGGCGCGATTCCAGATAAGCTAAAATCGCCTCTTCCTGCCCGCTTTCACTCTGCATGGCCACCAGCCGGGTGAGCTCTTCGATGACCTGCTGTTCCATGTCCGTTTCCTGTCCAGTTCGTTTCAAAAACCGACCGCCTGGCCGTCTTTCCGGTGGTCAGAGGCGGCACAGTAGCCGTCATCAAGCCTGTAGATCAGTTGCGCTCCTCCAAAG
>RFHZ01000211.1 GCA_003696125.1 Nitrospinota bacterium | reverse complement strand
CCGACCGGACAGAACTGCCAGCCCATGACGTTCTTGCGGAAGGCACCCACTTCGACCGTGTTATAGATCCAGAGGTCTGCCGCATCATCGACCACCAGCCGGGCCGCTTCTGCATAGAGCTTGGCCCGTTCATCCTGATCTACAATGGAGCGGGCCTTTTGCAGCAGCTCGTCTACCTTCGGATTCTTGTACCAGGCCGAGGCTTTCCAGGTGCCCCAGTTGTTCGAGTCGTACATCTGGCCGATCCAGTTATCCGGATCGGCGTAGTAGGTGCTTACCCAGTGAATCCACATGTCAGGAGTGGTTTCCGGGCTCTTGGTGCTGGCCACCAGGTTGGGCCAGGTCGATTTGACGATACGCAGCTCGATGCCGAGTTTGCGGAGATCGCTTTGCAGCAGTAATGCCGCCTGGTTGGTGATGTCCAGGGCTGTCTGGATATAGATATCGATCGGCCGGTCGATCTTGACCTTGGCCTTGGCCAGTTCTTCTTTGGCCTTTTCCAGGTTATACTCGTATCCTTTCAGCCCCTCGGGGAATCCCCACAGGTTGCGGGGAATAGGGGCCGGATTGCGCACCACCTGGTTGAGCATGATGTTCTTGATAAACGCATCATAGTTGAAGGCGTAGCTGATCGCCCTGCGGACATGGACGTCGTTGAGGGGTGGGCGCTGGTTATGCATGCGGATGACGAAGAGGCGCATCGATTCCTGCGGGATCAGCTTGATATTCGGGTCGCGTTCCAGTCGTTTCAACTGATCGGGGGGGAGATAGGTGTGGGTGGTATGGATATCCCCCTTTTGCAGGGCAAGCACCTGCTGGGCAGGTTCTAAGATGGCTCGCACCTCCACCTCACTGACATGTTTTCCTTCCCAGCCCCGCCAGAAGTCGTCAAACTTCACCATGCGGATCAGGTTGCGGGGGCGGAAGGTCACCAGCTTGTACGCGCCTGAGCCGGCTTCATTGCTCGACAGCCACTTGGCACCCCAGTCTCCATTCTCCTCATGCGCCTTGAGTACGCGGGGGTTGACGATAGAGATGAGCGGAATGACCGCATTAAAGGGACCAAACGGTTTGGTCAGTTGAATTTTCACCGTGTATTTATCCACCGCTTTGGCGGCACCGGTTTTGGCCAGGATGGGACGGAAGGCCGAAGCCGGTCCTTTCCCCAGGGTCATCAGGCGATCGATCGAGTAGACCACGTCATCGGCAGTCAGCTCGCTCCCATCGTGGAACTTGACCCCTTTGCGCAGATAGAAGGTCCAGGTCATCCCATCGGCAGAAGCTTCGTACCGCTCGGCCAGCCAGGGGACGATCTTAGGAGGGTTGCCCTTGTAGCGGAGCAGGTTATCGTACATGTTGAGATTAAAGATCGCTGCCGGGACATCGTACTTGATGTGGGGATCCAGGGTTTCGATATCACCGGTAACGACCAGTTTATCTTTCTTGGCTGCCCAGGCTGGTTCTCCGAGCCAGTCAGGCGTGAAGAGCATCACGCCGAGGCTCAAGATGATCAGGGTTGTGTATAGCCATCTCTTCATCATAGTCCCTCCTTTCTTCAGGTCGGGAAAGCCTTCCCTTGACACAGGAATCTCTGATATACCTGGGTTTCTGTTATACGTGAAAGCGGAGTCCCTGTCAAGCACGGGGTGAAAAGAATCTTTCCTGCTCCTGGATTGACCCTTGTTGGTGCGGCTGGAGTATGGTATAAGAAAATCCAAGCAGGAGCTAGCTGGAGGTATATTCAGGGAGACAGGAGAAAGGAGTCGGCAGTGCGGGCGGTGGTGCAACGGGTGAGCAGGGCACGGGTAATTGTAGACGGTGAAGTGGTAGGGGCTATCGGCCCGGGATTGCTCGTCTTGCTGGGAGTGGGGAAGGAGGACAGTCAGGCAGATGGGGACTATCTGGTCGGGAAGATTGCGCACCTTCGTATCTTTCCTGACCAGGAGCAGAAGATGAATCGTTCGGTGAAAGAGATGGGGGGAGAGGTCCTGGTGGTCTCCCAATTCACCCTGTACGGCGATTGCCGTCGTGGTCGACGTCCTTCCTTCATCGAGGCGGCAGAGCCGGAGAAGGCACGAGACCTTTACATTCATGTGTTGGAAGGGTTGAAGAAAGAGGGGTTGCGCGTTGCCAGCGGGATATTTCAGGCTTTCATGCAGGTTGAACTGGTCAATGATGGACCGGTCACCATTCTCCTCGATAGCAAAAAGCGCTTTTGACCGGTGGAATATCTTTGACAAGCGGCGCTGTTTCCGTTACTATCAGACCTGGAAGGGGGAGCTTTTCGACATAGAGGGACTATAGAATCCCTGAGAGGGATGGGGTTTTAGACACGACGCTCATCCAGCCCATGTGGCATGCGAGGATTGGAGATAGAAGGAGAGATACGGTATGGCGGTTCCTGTTTCGCAGGCATGGAGAGTAGCGACGTATGTAGTAAGACAGAAGCTAAAGGGGAACAGGCGGTATCCGCTCGTGTTGATGTTAGAGCCCCTGTTCCGGTGTAATCTGGCCTGTGCCGGGTGCGGGAAGATTCAGTATCCGGAGCATATTCTGGATAGGCGACTTACCCCTGAGCAGTGCTGGGCGGCGGCCGAGGAGTGTGGGGCCCCGATTGTCAGTATCGCTGGAGGGGAGCCGCTGATCCATCCGGAGATGCCGGAGATCGTGCGGGGATTTGTGGAGCGGAAGAAGTATGTGTATCTGTGTACCAATGCCCTGCTTTTGAAACGCAAGCTGGATCAGTATACCCCTTCCAAGTACCTCACCTTTAGCGTGCATATGGACGGTTTAAGAGAGGATCATGACCTGGCCGTGTGCCGGGAAGGGGTATACGATATTGCTGTTGATGCGATCAAAGAAGCCCTTCGACGCGGGTTCCGGGTTACCACCAACACCACCCTCTTTGACGGTGCTGATCCGTCTCGGGTGCGTCAGTTCTTTGATGCCATGATGGAGCTGGGGGTAGAGGGGATGATGATTTCCCCGGGATACAGTTACCAGAAGGCTCCAGATCAGGAGCATTTTTTGCGACGCAACCGGACGAAGGAACTATTCCGGAAGATCCTGGGGCAGAAGAAGAAGGGGTGGCGTTTCAATCAGTCCCCTCTCTTTTTAGAGTTTTTGCAGGGCAAGATCGAGTATCACTGTACCCCTTGGGGGAATCCCACCTACAACATCTTTGGCTGGCAACGGCCCTGTTACCTGCTGCAGGAAGGGTATGCACGGACCTTCCAGGAGTTGATAGAGGAGACCCCCTGGGAACGCTACGGGCACACCAGGAACGATAAGTGCCGGGACTGCATGGTCCACTGCGGGTATGAAGCTACCGCTATCAACGATACTTTCAGTTCCTGGCAGGGGTTTATGCGCATGGCCAGGGTCACGCTGGCCGACCTGCTCGGCGCTTTGCGGGGAGGAGGGGTGGACGAAGTCTCCCCTGTTCAGGAGGCTTCCACGCAGGGTTCTGGTTCCTCTGCCCGCTCGGCCAAGGAGATAGCCGTGGTAGACTCGTGAGGCAATCCTTTAGGTACTCTGAGGTCATACGGGCTTTGAAAAGCTTACCGCCAGGGCCGTCATGTTCTGCTTTGTTCTTCTTACCGGCCCTGGCGGTATCGATTATCGGTAAGACCGAGTCTCTTCTCACCGTGAAGACAGGCTGGTGAGGCGGTACCTGTTTCCTGTCTCCTCCAGCCTCATTTCCCTAAGGAGCCTCAACGTTTCAGTTGGTCTGGTACGTATTCCTGCTGGCAGGAGGCTTTTTGCTTTGGCCCTCCTTTATCCCAGTAAGTTTTGATAGCCTCTCGCAGATCGACAACGACGCTGGGGGCTTTCTGTCCTTGTGGATCGTACCAAAACTCGAAGATTTCTGCGCCTTTGATCAGGGGAAACCGGAAGACAAAAGAGACCTTGGAGAGAAGAGGTGGTTCTTCCTTGGGGTCTTCTACCAGGATGAAACGAGGGTTGCGGATGTGGCGTTGCGCGATGACTTGCTCTTGACCCAGGAGGCGAACCAGGGGATCAGTTTCTGTTCCACGCAGGAACTTGCTGGGAGCGGCGCAGGGCAGGATCTGGACTTCACCTGCGGACCACTGGTCATCGGCAAAGGTCAGGGGAACCAGTACCACTGATTCTCCGCGTCTTTCCTGGGCATAGGCGGCTGCTTCCAGGGTGACGAGTGCAAAGAGGAAGAGAAGGAGTAGGGTAAGAAATCGGGTAAAGCGATAAGCGTTCATGATCTCCTCCTTTTGGCTAAACGATGCCTTATGGTTAAGCTTCGTTTGGGAACGATGGATTAGAACTGGTTAAAGTACCATCTGACGTGTTCTTCCCCTTCGATACCCCAGGGGTCACCGACATTTCCTATCTGCATGACCGTGCCATCGGTCAACTGCTGGATTCCCCACCAGCCGCCAGAGCGGCTCGTGAACTCCCAGCACTCATCAGGGTCTCGTCCCTTGGTCGTCTGTTCGGCGCGACATCCGGCTTCCGTAGACCAGATATTCGGTTCAT
>RFHZ01000210.1 GCA_003696125.1 Nitrospinota bacterium | reverse complement strand
GTCCGGGAAACACCCGGTGGTCGAGGTACCGGTAAAGAAAGAGTATGCTCCCAACATCTTCGTCTCGGTCCTGGCGGTGCGGGGACGGGTAGGCGACATCCAGCCTACGGCCACAATCGATCTGGGACGACCTGCGTACCGGCTCGGTATCGCCGAGATCGAGGTGGGCTGGAAGGCGTATGCCCTGAAGGTCAAAGTCTCTACCGATCGCTCCGTCTATCAGGTGCGGGAAAAAGTCGAGGTGAACATAGAGGTGCAGACGGCAGACGGTGCACCACCCCCTGCGGGGAGTGAGGTGGCCGTAGCCGCGGTGGATGAAGGACTGCTCGAGCTGATGCCGAATACGAGCTGGCAGGTACTCCGGGCGATGATGCGCCGGCGTGGATATGCGGTGCGCACCGCTACCGCCCAGATGCATGTGGTCGGCAAGCGACACTTCGGGCTGAAGGCGTTACCGGTGGGAGGAGGAGGGGGAAAGCAGGTTACCCGGACCCTCTTCGACACCCTCCTCTTCTGGAAGGGACGGGTACCACTCGATGCGCAGGGGAAGGCATCGATCGAGATGCGGTTGAACGATTCTCTGACCAGCTTCCGCATCGTGGCCATTGCCACCGGTGGTCTCGATCGTTTCGGTACCGGGGATACGACGATCCGGACCACGCAAGACCTGATGCTCCTCTCCGGCATACCGCCGGTCATGCGGGAAGGGGACCGGTACTGGGCGGCTTTAACCCTGCGGAACACCACCACCCGGCCCATGGAGATCACGGTTACCGGCTCTATAGAGGAAAGCCAGGAAGAATTACCGGAACAGGTGATCAGGCTGGCGGCCGGGGAAGGGCGAGAGATCGGCTGGGAGGTGACGGTACCGGCTGGAGTTGATGCGCTCCACTATACGGTAGAGGCCAGGGAAAAGGGGGGACGCAGCGACCGCATCCTGGTCAGGCAACAGGTGGTACCGGCCGTGCCGGTAAGGACCCTACAGGCCACAATCACCCGGTTAGGGGAGGAGATGCGGATGACCATTGCCCCTCCCCGGGAGGCGCTCCCTGGTCGAGGAGGTCTTCAGCTCCTCTTCCGTCCCCGCTTAGCAGACGGACTGCCTGGCGTCACCACCTACATGCAGCACTACCCGTATACCTGTCTCGAACAGCAGGTCTCCCAGGCCATTGCCCTGGGAGATAATGCACGCTGGGATCGCCTGCTCGCAGTGCTTCCCACCTATCTCGATGCCGATGGACTGCTCAAGTATTTCCCATCTCTGTGGCATGGGAGTGAAGTCTTGACCGCTTATGTCCTGGCCATCACCCACGAGGCAGGCTGGAAGCTTCCTGCCGGAATCCAGAGAAAAATGGTATCCGGTCTGGAGCGCTTTGTGGAGGGGAAGATTCGTCGCTATTCCCTGCTCCCTGCTGCCGATCTCCCGCTGCGCAAGCTCATGGCCATAGAAGCCTTATCCCGCCTGGATCCGGCGCAAGCACACCGCGTGAGCTCCATCCCCATCCAGCCAGATTTCTGGCCTACTTCGGCCCTGCTCGACTGGCTGAATATCCTCTACCGTGTACCCGGTATTGGGGAGAGGGGACGCCAGATGGCTGCTGCCGAGCAGATTCTCCGCTCTCGTCTCTCTTTGCAGGGGAGCACGCTGCGGTTTTCCTCTGCGGATACGGATGCGCTCTGGTGGTTGATGGTCTCTCCTGACACCAATGCGGTCCGCCTGATCCTGACCCTGTTAGAGGGAAGGAGGTGGCCTGACGAGTTGCCTCGCCTGGTGCGAGGAGTCCTGACCCGGCAGAGACGCGGTGCCTGGGATCTGACCGTGGCCAATGCCTGGGGAGTTTTGGCCTTAAAAAGATTCTCGCAGGCCTTTGAGCAAACGCCGGTTACCGGTACCACCCTGGTCAGCCTGGACCATACCGTGCAGCAGGTGGATTGGGAGGCAAATCCCCAGGGGAAAGCGATCCGTCTTCCCTGGCCGTCAGAGGAGGCAGAACTCTCGATCCGGCACCGGGGAACGGGAAGCCCCTGGGTCACGCTGCAGAGCCTGGCTGCCCTTCCCCTGACCCGACCGCTGTCCAACGGTTTTACCGTTCGCAAAAGGCTGTTTCCTGTCCAACAGCAGCATCCTGAGCGGTGGAGTCGAGGAGATGTGGTGCGGATCAGGCTAGAGATCACCGCACAGGCAGAGATGACCTGGGTGGTGGTGGCCGATCCGATTCCGGCCGGCTCCACCATCCTGGGGAGTGGCCTGGCAAGAGAGGCGCAGTTTGCCACTGCAGGGGAGCAAGAGAGAGGCCGGGCCTGGCCGACATTTACCGAACGCTCCTTTGAAGCCTTCAAGGCCTATTATGCCTATGTGCCACCAGGGATCTGGACGGTGGAGTACACGATCCGCCTCAATACGGCCGGCACCTTCCAGCTTCCCCCGACCAGAGTGGAAGCCCTCTATGCGCCGGAGATGTTCGGGGAGAGTCCCAATCCAGAGATGAGGGTACAGCGGTAAGGGGGTTGATGAGGCACACTTGACTCCAAGAACCCAGGAACGAAGGAGAGGAAGAGAAGAATCGATGCACTTCCCTTGCCGGTTACTCGTTATCCTTATTGCCCTTACCGGCACCGCGCAGGCTATCCCCACCTTGCAGGAGGTGCGGGCAGCGTATCACCCCTCTGATGCGGTGCTGCTGGATCGCCACCAGAGGGTTCTCCACCAGCTTCGTGTCGATGCGCATGGACGCAGGCTGGAGTGGACCTCGTTAGCAGACGTCTCTCCGGCCATGCTTTCGGCCACCCTGACCGCAGAGGATAAGCGGTTCTATCTCCATAACGGGGTTGACTGGAAAGCGATCGGCATGGCCCTGTTCCATACCCTTTTCCGGCAGCGTCCCCGTGGTGCCAGCACCATCACCATGCAGCTCGCCTCTCTCCTGGATCCTTCGCTCCGTCCCCACAAACGGCGTCGCTCTCTCTGGCAGAAATGGCAACAGATCCAGAGAGCCTGGGAACTGGAAGAAGGCTGGTCCAAGCCGGAAATCCTGGAGGCGTACCTGAATCTGGTCACCTTTCGCGGGGAATTGCAGGGAATCGCTGCCGCTGCCAGGGGGCTGTTCGGCAAAGATCCACACGGCCTGGAGGATGGTGAGGCCCTCATCCTGGCCGCGCTGATTCGAGCTCCCAACGCCTCTCCGACCTTGGTCGCCCGCAGGGCCTGCTGGTTGAATGAAGCACTCCGCTTTCCGATCGACTGTAACACGCTCACCCTTCAGGTGAGAAGGGTTTTGTCCACTCCCTACACCCTGCGTTTTCCTCTAAACCTGGCTCCCCATGTGGCCACCCGTCTTCTCCGGCCCTATCGTCCAGGAGAGAGGAACCGTCCTGTCGTCTCCACCCTGGATAGAGGAGTGCAACGCCTGGCCATAGAGGTCTTGCGACAGCATCTCCTGAGTGTCCGTGCCCAGAATGTGCTCGACGGCGCGGTGCTGGTGGTGGAAAACCGCTCCGGTGATATCCTCGCCTACGTGGGGAGTAGTGGAGACCTGGCCAGTGCCCGCCATGTGGACGGCGTGCAGGCCAGACGGCAGGCCGGTTCTACCCTGAAACCTTTTCTCTATGGCCTGGCCCTGGAAAAGCGGCTATTAACCCCGGCCTCCCTGATCGAGGATCGTCCCCTCGATGTGGCCGTGCCGGGAGGGGTCTACAG
>RFHZ01000023.1 GCA_003696125.1 Nitrospinota bacterium | reverse complement strand
GTCGGATAGGGATACGCTTTGCTCAGGGTAAAGGTACGACCCCGATAGGGCAGGGAGTAACGAAAGAGGAATTGCCTGTCTCCTGGAGTCAGGGGACTCAACGGTTTCACCCCCTCCTGATCCGCCTGCAGGAGGCTATTCAGGTTTTCCCCGGAGACCTGGAAGTCTTGAAAGCCGGTGGGAAGGGGGAAATGAGCCGAAGTGATCGCCTTGTCCCCGCTGTTGCGTACGATGAGCACCTCGGAGATGCGGAGATGGGTCGGGAAGACATCGATGATCAGATGGTCCTGGGGAATGGTCAGGGCCGCATCATCCTCGGTTGCTTCATAGACAGCCAGAGAGACCTGCTCGAGCGAGGGCTGTTCCGGGGTAAGGATGAGGCGATCGCTATGGTAGGTCACCCCCTGGAAGCGGATGGAGACCAGGTAGGTGTATTGAGGATCAGGGACCAGGGAACGAAAGTGGAAGCGACCCTCGGCATCGAGCGTTTGCGACTGCGAGTTCACCACCTCTCCCCCTTTGATCGTATGCAACATGACCTGCTGGTTGGCAGGGGGAGTGGAGAGGGTAGGGGGAAAGAGGACCTTCCCGGCAATGCTTCCCACCGGGGTGGCCTGTCCTGCCCAGGCAGGTCCTGCCCAGGAGGCGAGGATAGCTGCCAGGATGACGAGAAAAGTCCGTGGAATCGGCACCGTCGGTCTCATCCTTCAGTTTGATAGCGGTAATTTATGGCCACAATGCGCGCAGAATTTGTCTCCCTGCTGATACGGATTCCCACACTGCGGGCAGTGATGAGCAGGGGAAGCGGAGAGAGACTGGCGTCGAAAAGCGGCGATTTCTCTTTCGATTTCTTCCGATACGTCTTGCACCGGGGAGAGTTCATCCAGGGTGCGCAGCACCGCGACCGCTTTCTCTTCATAGTGCTGCTTCAGGGCCAGGTAGTCTTCCTGGGACAGCTTTCCCAGGTCGCGATCAAATTCGATCTCTTTGAGGGCGGCATAGATCCCCTCTTTCTCCGCCAGCAGATCCTCGTACATGGCGAGCAGCCGGTCATCGGCCGGGGAGGCAAAGGTGACCCGGCGACGGAACAGCGGCTCCAGGGTGAAGAAGAAGGCGCTTACTCCCAGTAAAATCGCGAAAAATAGTGTCATGGTCTTCCCTTTCTCTCGACACAGAGCAGCCTGCATATCCTCGGCAGTGTCGGCCTGCAGACAGAACAGTGTGCAGGGCACCGGGCATCGGTTTTCACTATATCTAATGTAGCGTATCTCTCTACGTTTGTAAAGTTTTCCTGCTCTCCCCTCTCCTGAAAAGAGGCCACGGCTTCTCCCCTGGCAAAACCGGGGCTATGCGGGGACAGGTCCCGGCCTTTCCAGCCTATCCCGCAGTGCTCAGCAGGAGCAGTTGTGTTCAGGCAGCTCCTCTTCCTGTTCCAGGCGTTTCGATTCTTCCATCAGTTGTTGATAGAGCCGTTTGATCGCTTCCGGGGAGAGCGGGCCGGGATTCTCGCGTTGCAGGCGCTCCAGAATCTCTTCTTCCCGGCTGGGCACATAGATAGGAAGGCCTTGGGCTTTTTTGAGCAAGCCGATCTTCTGGGCAAGCCGGGCTCGCTCGTTGAAGAGTTTCAGGAGTTGATCATCGATGGCATCGATCTGTCGGCGTAGCTCATGAATATCCATACCATTTATCCTTTGGTATAAAGCCAGAGAACTCCCCTCATCTTGCCCACAGGAGAACAGCTTCTCAGAGGCTCAAAAGCTATCACAACCACACGCCGTTGTCAAGGGTGGAAGAAAATCCTTGACAAGCCGCCCTTTCTCCCTTAGGGTTTTCTCTGTTGCTCAAACACCGGATCTACCTCTGCGGACCAAGGAGCGTATGGAAAACCTCACCCGACTCGGTCAGAAGATCACCCTGGCTTTACTCGTCTCCCAGAGCCTCTTCTCCGCCTCTTCCATCATGGTCTCGACGGTCAGTGCCATTGTCATCCTGCAGTTGGTCGATCAGAACAGCCAGTGGGCCGGTGTGCCGCGTACCTTTCTGCTCATCGGGGCCGCAACCATTGCCTATCCGATGGGACGCATCATGGATCGTTTGGGTCGCCGCAGGGGACTCTCTCTCGGGTATCTGCTGGGCATCGCCGGTACCCTGGTCACCGGGGTGGCGGTCATCCAGGAGTCCCTGCTCCCCTTCCTGCTCGGGATCCTCTTTATCGGGTTTACACGGGGCACGGCAGATCTGGGACGGTATGCGGCTGCCGAGGCCAATCGGCCGGAGAGGCGGGCGCGGGCGATCAGCCTGGTGGTGCTGGGGGGCACGGTGGGTTCGATCGTGGGTCCCACCCTGATCACCTTTTCCGGACAGGTGGCGGTCTCCTTGGACCTGCCGGCCTTGAGCGGCCCCTGGTTTGCCACCGCCCTCTTCTTCCTCTGCTCCCTGCTCATCATCAACCTCTTTTTGCGACCCGATCCGCAGGAGATCGCCAGACAACTGGAGGCGGTATCCTCGTCTCCCCACACCTCTCCGGCTGCACCACGTTCCAGGCGTCCCCTCCGGGCCGTGCTGCGCGATCCCCGCATCCCGCTGGCCATGGTCACCATGATCGTGGGGCAGTTGGTCATGGTACTGCTGATGGCGATCACACCGGTACACATGCATCTGGCACACCATCACATCTCCGCCATCTCGCTGGTGGTCATGGCGCATGCCATCGGCATGTACGGCTTGTCTTTCTTCGTCGGCTGGCTGGTCGATACGGTCGGGTGGGACAGGATGCTCCTGGTCGGGAGCGGGTTTTTGGTGAGCGCCTGTCTCGTATCCCCCCTCTCCCTGGAAGCGACCTGGCTGGGGGTAGGGCTCTTTCTCCTGGGACTCGGCTGGAACTGCTGCTACGTTGCCGGCTCCAGTCTGCTCGCCCAGAGCCTCCGTCCCGAGGAGAAGGGGCGGATACAGGGACTCAACGACAGCCTCATTAACCTGACCTCGGCTACCGGTAGCCTGGGGAGTGGGCTGGTGTTCGCTGCGATGGGCTTTGCCACCATGAGCTGGCTTAGTCTCGGGGTGGCCCTCGTCCCGCTCACCCTCTTTCTCTTTTTCCGCCTTACCGATCAGCTCCTTCCCCGTTCGGCCACCAAGGAAACGGGGGTCTCGCTCTGATACCCGTGGCACTGTTTGAGAGTTTCTGTATACCGGTAGCCTTGTTTGCGGGCTTGTCCCGCTGAGGGGAACACCGAGGCTTGTGAGAGATGTGCAGAGCAGGAGAAGACGTAATAGCACTGGTCAAGAGGAGGACAGGTGATGAAGGTTTTGGTAACAGGGGTTCCTCGTGCCTACCAGTCCCCTACCCCTGGCGGGTACTGGCTTACCGAAGCGCATAAGGCCCAGATAAAGGCGGTTTCACCCCAGATCGAGCTGATCGAGTTGAGTCGGGCCGAAATGGAGGCCCTGCCAGGACCCTTGCCGGGAATCGAGGTGGTGTTGATCGAGGTGAGCGGCACAGAGCCTTATGGCGAAGAGATTCTCC
>RFHZ01000209.1 GCA_003696125.1 Nitrospinota bacterium | reverse complement strand
TCTGCCGCCTCGTCATCCTCCTTGATCGCCTTCAGGCTGATGTTGAGCCGGGCGTGCGAGATCCACCAGACCGTGGCCAGGGCCAGGGCAGCCACCAGGACCATGGCGTAGTAGCTCGCCACCGGATTATAGTAACGGGAGAGGGAGATGCCAAAGCTTCCCCCGCTGAAGTCGGTGGGCAGGTTGGTGAAGATCACCTTCATCGCCTCGCTGATCGAGAAGTTGACGATGGCAAAGTAAACCCCGCGCAGGCGCAGGGTAGGGATGATGAGAAAGGCCAGGATCTGGGCAACCAGGGCTCCACCGAGAATGGCGAGGAGTATGGGGACACCGTAGTTGGCGCGTAAGATGGCCGTGGTATAGGCTCCCACCCCGAAGAAGGCGACGTGTCCAAAGGGGATATAGCCGGTAAAGCCGTAGATGATGTTGAACGATTGGGTCAGAGCCAGGTACATCAAGAAGAAGACAAAGAGAGAGAGGCTGCTATAGTAGAGCGGTGCCAGCAGGAAGAAGGCGGCACCGAGTATGGCCAGGATCAGATAGAGCTTGTTGACAGACATATCAGCAATCCTACCTCTGAAAGAGTCCTTCCGGTCGCCACATGATCATCAGGATCAATACCGCAAACGAGATGGCCGGGGCCAGGGAGAGGGAGAGGAAGAGCCCGGCCAGGTTCAACGCCAGTCCGAATATGATTCCCCCCACAATGGCACCGATCGGGTTTCCCAATCCCCCCAGGACGATGACCACGATGGAGATGATGGTGAAGGGAAACCCCATACTGGGCAGGATACCCGGGAACATGAGGGGGGTGATGGTCCCCACAACGGCGATCAGGGTGATGCCCAGGGCAAAGGCGATGGCAGAGAGACGGTGAATGTTGATGCCCAGGATCTGGGCCGCGTTGCTGTTGTCGATCAGTGCCCGCAACGCCTTGCCGGTATAGGTGTAGTAGAGGAGATAGAGGAAGAGGAGAGCCACCAGGAGGGAAACCCCGGCCCCGATCAGCCGGCCTATGGGGAAGAAGAAGCCCCCGATGGAGAGGGAGGTGATCGGGTAAGGATTGGGGATGCCACGAGGTGTTGCTCCCCAGGCGATGAAGGCCCCGGTGGATAGGGCCAGGGAGATGCCGAAGAAGGCGAGGAAAGAGGTGGTTTCCGGGTCTTCGGCCTGCCGGATCTTGGGCACCACCAGGTAGTAGAGGAGGAGCCCCAGCAGGAAGAAGAGGGGGAGGGTCAGGGGGAGGGAAGAGAGGGGATCGAGTCCCCAGAAGACGTTGAGCCAGTACGCAGCAAAGGCGGCCAGCATCAAAAAGTCGCCGTGTGCCAGGTTGACGATACGCAACACACCGTAAATAAGATTAAATCCGGCTCCCATCAACCCATAGGTGATCCCCATCAGTATTCCCGAGATCAGGGCCTGTCCGATCATGTACGGTGTGAACATCTCCGGCTCCTCAGTAGGTCAACCACCCCTTGATCACCGATTCCAGCTCTCCTAAGAACTTCTCCGTAGGACCCTCTTCCCGTGTCTGGCCCAGCTCCAGGATATAGGCGTAATCGGAGACCTCCAGCGCCTGCCGGACGTTTTGATCGACCAGGACAATGGTGATCCCCCGCTCCCGCAACCCCCGGATGACCTGGTAGATCTCCCGGGCCACCAGGGGGGAGAGCCCTACGGTCGGTTCATCGAGGAGGAGGAGCTTGGGATTGGCCATGAGGGCCCGCCCGATCTCGAGCATCTTGCGCTGCCCGCCGCTCAAGGTCTTCGCTTTGGCCGAGGCCTTCTCCCGCAGGAAAGGGAACATGGTGTATACTTCCTCTATCGCCTCCCTGGCCCTGCCCTTCTCCTCTTTGAACAACCAGGTGCCCAGCTCCAGGTTCTCCTGCACACTCAGGTTGGGAAAGAGGCTGATATCCTGCGGGACATAGCCCAGCCCGCGTTGGGCCAGGGTGTAGGGTCTGGCTTTCGTGATCTCCTCTCCATCGAAGAGGATCTTTCCCCGCCGGGGGTGTACAAACCCGTAGATCGCTTTGAGCAGGGTCGATTTCCCGGCCCCGTTAGGGCCGATGACACAGACCAGTTGTCCATCGCTGGCCTGCATGGAGAGACCCCGCAGGATATCGATATCCTTATAATAGCCGACTACCAGATTCTCCACCTGCAGTAACACCGTCTAGATCCCCAGATAGAGTTCGATGACTTTAGGATTCTGCTGGATCTCCTCTGGACGGCCTTCCGCAATCTGCGCTCCGCTACTCAACACCACGATGCGCTGGCACAGGCGGAAGGTTGAGGCCATGTCGTGACTGATGACGACAAAGGTTTTTCCCTGTTGGTGCAGATCGAGGATGAGATTGATCAGTTGCTCTTTCAGGACCGGATGCACCCCGGCAAACGGCTCATCCATCAGGATCAGGACAGGATCGGTCATCAAAGCGCGGGCAAACTCCAGCAGCTTTTGCTGCCCCCCAGAGAGCTCCCCTCCCAGGCTCTCCTGCATGTCCAGCAGTCCCACATACTCCAGCAGCTTGCGGGCCTTCTCTCGCAGAGCAGCATCCTCCTGGGGAAGGTGGAGTACCGGGGCGAGCATGTTCTGGAGCACGGTCAGTTTCCGGAAGATGCGGGTGACCTGAAAGGTGCGGGCGATGCCGAGACGGGTGATCTGGTGGGGTCGCAGCGGATTTAAGAGGTGCTGCCGGAAGTGAATACGCCCTTCTTCCGGTTTGTAGATGCCGTTGAGGCAGTTCATGAGCGTGGTCTTGCCCGACCCGTTAGGACCGATGAGCCCGAGCAGCTCGTTCTCTCGAATCTCCAGGCTCACCTTATCGACGGCAACCAGTCCTCCAAAGCGTTTGGTAACCTTCTCGATCGTCAGCATGACCGGATATGATGCCCCTTTCCCTCTCTACTCACACACCCTTCTGGCCTATATGACCTGTAACGTGGACAGATCCTCCCCTCAAAACGGTCATTCATGAGGCGTCCCCCACCCCTCCCGAAAAAAGGATACAGTAAACATAGCAGGAAGCACGGATGATGTCAACCGCATGGTACCGGCTTTTTCCAGTGTTCTTCCTCCTTTCCTGTTCTTCTTGAAATTTCACGTTGCAATTTTTGTTCATTGCAGGCAAAATAGAGGAGGCGATTTTACATCAAATGGATCTGATGTTTCTCTCAGTAAAAGGAGGTGGCATGGGGACCCTGCTCGAGGTGAAAGACCTGCGAACCTACTTTTTCACCCCCGAGGGAGTGGTCAAGGCGGTCGATGGGGTCACTTATGATGTGCAGGAGGGGGAGACCATGGCCCTGGTGGGGGAAAGTGGCTGTGGTAAGTCGGTCAGTGCCCTCTCCATCATGGGCCTTATTCCCAACCCGCCGGGTCGCATTATGGGGGGGCAGGTCTTCTTTCAGGGAGAAAACCTGCTGGAGTTAGATGATGAACGGATGCGGCAAATCCGCGGTAAAGAGATCGCCATGGTCTTCCAGGAGCCGATGACCTCACTCAACCCGGTCTTGACCATTGGCCGGCAGTTGACGGAAACCCTGGAGGTGCACCTGCAGACGCCCAAAGAGGAGGCGGAAAAACGGGCCGTCGAAGTGCTGAAGCTGGTCGGCATCCCGGATGCCGAGAACCGGCTTTCCCAGTATCCGCACCAGTTCAGTGGAGGGATGCGACAGCGGGTGATGATCGCCATGGCGCTGAGCTGTCATCCCAAACTGATCCTGGCTGATGAGCCGACTACGGCCCTGGATGTGACCATTCAGGCGCAGATCCTGGAGTTGCTCAAGGATCTGAGCCAGCGGTTCGGTGTGGCCATCATCATGATTACGCATAACCTGGGAGTGGTGGCCCGCTATGCCGACCGGGTGAATGTGATGTACGCCGGGAAGGTGGTGGAAAGAGGCTCTTCCCGGGATATCTACTACCATCCCCGCCATCCGTATACCCTGGGCCTGCTCCGTTCTGTCCCCCGCCTGGACCAGCCCAAGAAAGCCAAACTGGACCCGATTGAAGGCCAGCCTCCTGATCTGGTCAACCTCCCGGAGGGCTGTAGCTTTGTACCCCGCTGTAAATTTGCCGTAGAGAAATGTCGCCACGAAGTTCCCCCCCTGGTTCCTGTGGATACCGGACACCTGTCCGCCTGCTGGATAGCAGAGGAACTCGGTGATGATGGAGAGAGGAGAGCATAGATGACGCAGCATGTCCATCGTTCCATGGAAGAGAGGACACCGCAAGCGGCACAGGCCGCTGACATCATCCTCGAAGTGCGTAACCTCAAGAAGTACTTCCCCATTACCTCCGGTATCTTCCTGCAACGGGTGGTGGGTCTGGTCAAGGCGGTCGATGATATCAGCTTCTTCATCCGCCGGGGGGAGACGTTAGGGCTGGTCGGGGAGTCGGGGTGCGGGAAGACGACAACCGGTCGCTGTATCCTCCAGTTAGAGAGGCCGACGGCAGGGCAGATCCTCTTTGAGGGACGTGATCTGACCGCCATGAGTGGTGACGAGCTCAAGGCCATCCGCCCTCGCCTCCAGGTCATCTTCCAGGACCCGTACAGCTCGCTCAATCCCCGCATGACCATCGGTGAGATTATCGGAGAGCCGGCCCGGGTGCATAAGATCGTCAAGAGCAAGCAAGAATGCCGGAAAATGGTGACAGAGCTGCTCACCATTGTGGGACTGCGGGCCAACATGATCGATCGCTATCCCCACGAGTTGAGTGGTGGACAACGCCAGCGGGTGGGGGTGGCTCGTGCCCTCTCCATGAAGCCGAGTTTCATCGTCTGTGATGAACCGGTCTCGGCCCTGGATGTCTCTATCCAGGCCCAGATTATCAATCTCCTGGAAGAGTTGCAAGAGCAGTTCGGTCTAACCTACCTCTTTATCGCGCATGACCTCTCGGTGGTCCGCCATACCTT
>RFHZ01000208.1 GCA_003696125.1 Nitrospinota bacterium | reverse complement strand
GAGCATCCCAACCGATGAGCCGACCAGCGTGATCGGGGTGCCGGACACGTTCCTGGCTGCCAGGAGGATCGGCAGGGCAATGAGCAGGAAGAAGCCGTTATGCAGGAGCATGAGCAACAGGTTGCCGACAACGATGGTCCTGACCCGAAGCGGGGTGAGGGTGACCCAATCCCAGAAGGTATGGTATTCCTCTTCAGAGAGTTCCTGCGCTCCCAGGGAAAACCCGAGATAGGCCAGCACAATCAGCATGGCGACCAGGATGACCGAATAAGTAAAGGGAGGGGTGTGTACCCGTAAAAACGAGCTTTTGGGCCAGGTCAGGAAGAGAAGAGCGGCGAGAAAGATGAGGTAGTTCAGGTAGCGTGAGAGATGGGCCTGACGGGTAAAGTAGGTCTGGCAGCCCTCAATGACTATCGGATTATGCCAGAAGTACATGCCGGATCCCTCTCCTCTGTAAACCTGTCATAGGCCTGTTCCCTCCGCACCTGTGCCCCCGGTCCTGCCGGCTAATCCCTGCTGAGAGAGGGCTGGGTACCGGGAAAGCTCAGTTTGACCAGTGTTGCCTGTTCGTACCGGGTCCCGGCTCCCTCGACCGTTACTCTCGGCACCCCTCCCTCCAGCCAGCCCAGTACCAGGAAGCGATCTGGTGCAGGGGATTCCCGGTTTTGTCCCTGCGGGAAGACCTTTTCTACCAGGGCTCTCCGGATATGGTGAATCGCATCCTCCTGATCCCCTCCCACCCGGGTGGCCACGTCCCGTTGCCAGCGATCGAAGAGAAACTGCTCGTTCTCCACGCGCAGGGGGGAGGAGAACTCATAAGTGATACTGGTCTGGGGTTGCCAGTCTCCCAGGGGAAACAGGGTTCCCCGGTACCAGAGCCAGTTATGAGAGAGCGCATGTCCGGTACGATTCGTCAGGCGCAACCTGATCATTTCTGCCTCCTGCTGTACCGCCACCTGCACGGGAAAAGGGAGAACCGCTCTAGCGCGGAAGGTCCGCAATCCCCAGCGATCAAGAGGCAGATTTGTTATCTTAGTATACCCTTCCCCTTCCGTAATTTCAAATCTCTTCGTTCCCTTGGCTTCCTCCGAACCGGTACCGAGGGAAAGAGAGATCCCCTTGCCCCATATGGTGACGTCATAGGGCTTCTGTACCGTGGAAAACAGGGCTATGCGACTCTCCACAACGGCAAAATCGCTCTGGGGAAGATTCTCTACGGTGGCGATCTGGAAGAGGACCGCATCCTGGTCCAGATGCTCTTCCCGGAGTACCCACAGGGCAGAGAGGGTGAAGAAGATAAGGACACCACTCATGCCGATCCAGAGCTGCTTTCTGGGCCAGCGTCCCTCCCCGAGCTGCCAGAGGAGAAACCCGAGGGCAAAGAGATAGGTGCAGAGGAAGAGGAAAAGGAGAAGGTGGGAGGGAAAGTCGAGGAGGGGAAGGCGGAGAATCATGTCAACGAGCTCGTTTTCCCAGCGATTCTGGAGACGCTGATAGAGCCATTCCACCTCAGAGGAGGCCTCGTCCTGCACCAGATCCTTCCAGAACAGCAGCCGTTTTTCCCAGGTTTGAAAAGGGTAACGGGAGAAATCAAAGGTGAGGAAGATGACCTTCCCCCTGCCGATCTGCCGTTCCACCACCAGGGGGATCTCTCCCTCCTGGATACGGACCGTTCCTCTTTGCAGG
>RFHZ01000207.1 GCA_003696125.1 Nitrospinota bacterium | reverse complement strand
GCATGCCAGGCATTGACGAGGAAGTTGAGAAAGACCTGCTCTAACTGGTTGCTGACTCCCAAGACCGGTGGTAGATCAGGCTGGAAGAGCTTGACCACCCGGATATGTTCCTTGTGGAAGCGATACTCCAGCAGACGAAGGGCCCGTTCCAGGCACTGGTGAATATCGATCCGATCCATTTCGCCGGTATGGGGACGGGCAAAGGTGAGGAGTTGTTGAATGAGCATGGTGATACGCTCGGCTTCTGAAACGATGACTTTTAACTCATGCCGGCTGTTTTCATCTGTCGTCTCCATCATTAACAGCTCGGCCGTTCCTGAAATCACACCCAGCGGTGTCCCGATTTCGTGAGCCAACCCTGAGGCGAGTTGACCGACCACAGCCAGCTTTTCGGAGCGGAGCATCTCCTCTTCCATGAGCTTCTTCTCGGTAATGTCACGCGCCACCCCCTCGGCCGCAATGACATGACCATGCTCGTCGCGTAAGGGATAGGCGAGAAGGGAAAACCAGAGCCACCGCCTGGTCTGTTTATGACGTAAGCGGATCTCGATATCCTCCACCCGTTTCCCCTGGAATACCGTCTCCAGGCGGAACTTCTTCCAGTCCTCCGGATGGGTAATCCGTTTCCGTAGCGTATAGTCCTGGTAGAAGTCTTTCGGCTTATACCCGAGTAGCTGGGTAACGGTCTGGTTCACAAAGAGCATCTCTCCCCGGGCATTGAGACGGAAGATGATGTGGGGAGAATTCTCTACCATCTCGCGATAGTTCCGTTCAGACTCCTGCAGCGTGGTATAGAGTTGGGTGTTCTCGATGGCAATCCCCAGTTGCTGTCCCAGCGTATTCACCAGATCGGTCTGGATAAGGGGAAACCCCTGGGGATCTCTGCTGGCCAGCAGGATAAGACCTATCAGTTCTTGCCGGGCTTTGAGAGGGAAGGAACACCACGACTGAATCCCTACCGTCTTCCCTGCGTCCTGAAGCGTTCTCCCTTTTCCCCATACCCATACCGGGCAGACCTGGGTGGTATACACCCAGGGTTGACTGGCCAGATCAATCTCCTGGAGCTTTTGCAGGAAAGGGAGCGCCTCCCCTTTCCAGGTACGAAGGACCAGCTTTTCGTTCTGTAAGAGATAAATCCCTCCCCAATCGACGCTCAGTATGCGGAAGATCTGTTCCAGGGTATCCTGGAGCACCTTGTTCAGATCATGCTTTTGCGTTGTGGCCCAGGCAATGGCATTGATGGCCTCCAGCTCTTTGTTGCGGGTGGTAATCTCTGCCGTCCGCTCCCTGACCTTTTCCTCCAAAAGGCGAGCATGTTCCTGAAGGGCGGTATTCATCTCCTCCAGTTGGCGATTATAGTGATACATATAGCTCTCTATGGCCAGGGTCATGTCGAGATGAATGATCTTGTTCAGGGCGAGGAGAGCCTGCTCGATCTTCTCCGGATCGTCCCTCCAGGTCTCGATGATCCGCTGCGTGAGCATCTGACTGAACAGGCTGTAAGCGCCAATATACCAGTGGGGGAGAATATGGAGACGGGCATGGGCGTACCCGACCCGGAGCCGTTCTTCAAAGTGCTGGGCGTCGTACTGTCCACTGGTCAGAGAGAGCAGGGAGTCTTTCTGGAGTTGTTGCAAGCGGGAGAGAAGTTCCGGGTCGGCCAGAAATTGCCGGGTATCCTCAAACTGGAGCAGATGGTGATAAAAATCGTTGACGATGGTATCTAGATGCTTCTCGATCAGGGGGCGCAGGGACTGGAGGACTCTGGCATCGTCTGGAGAAAGGCAGAGAAATGCTTTCCGCTTCTGTCGTTCCTGGATATCGATCTGCAACTGCTGACTCAAGGGAAAACTGGAGGACTGCGATGCATGGTTAAGCATCTCACACCACCTCGTATTTACCCCTGCCGGTTACCCGGCTGGTACCGGTAGGGTCATCGTAATATCGATTTATCTCCCTTGCTGTAATACTACCGAAGGTTGATCCATTTTGCAAGAGGAAGTACGTTCTTCTCCTCCCTGCCACAACTGCTAGCCTCTCGCAAGCAGTGAGATCAGGAAGAGATCACCAGGTCGTGTATATCGGTGGGGGGTAATTTCAGACGGTTCCTGTCCGGCAGAAAACCCCAGGCGCAGGAGCGAACGCTAAAGGCTCTTGCTGTGCCGAAAGCCGGGGAAGGCAGGAGGAAAAAAGGTGAGTCGGCACTG
>RFHZ01000206.1 GCA_003696125.1 Nitrospinota bacterium | reverse complement strand
GTCCATAGGTCATGTAGTGGCCGATGCCGTCCAGCACTTCCCCCTGTTGCAAATCTCTTTTAGCCGTGGCCACCACCTCCACGCAGGGAGGACCCTGGGGGGCGATGACCGCATCGCGAAACAGGACCGCCCGGGCAACGGTGGCCGGGACCTCAAAGTGACAGAGGTGATAGGGGGTGTAGAAGCAATAGAGGGGACCGGTTCCCAGCTTGTAGAGGTGCAGGTAGTGCTGTTGCGCCGGATGATGGTGGGTGGCGAGCACAAATACGCCGGGGCTGGGAGCAGCTCCCACGATATAATCGACGATACCCGGACCCTCCAGCAACCTCTCCAGCGGATAGGCCTCGATCGCCTCCTGGATCGGGGTGCCGGTGGGAACGGTAGGGCCGTACATCCCCCGTTTCGCCACCCGCATACCGGTGGCATTGGCCACGAGCGCCTGCTCAAACGAAATCTTGGTCCCATCGGCAAAGGAGGTGACCATGTGCGGCTTCTGCTTCCACTGCCGGGCAAAGGCCTCCTGGGTGGTGGGATTGCGGTACGGGTCGTGCAGGCCTTTGATGTTTCCGGCCAGGACCGGACGACACCCGATCCCCTTTACAAAGCGGTAGAGGTTCATGATGACCCCTGGCTGATCACCGTCGCTGTTGGTGATGATCACCCCGGCTCTGTCTGCGTATACCTTGAGGATCGGTCCTACGGTCCCGTCCAGTTCGGCATTCATCATGATGACATGCTTGTGGTGTTCCAGCGCTTTCAGAACCACGTGGGCACCAAATTCGACCGTGCCGGTGACTTCGATGAGCGCCTCGATCCCTTCCGCCTGGCAGAGGAGGGCAGCCTCTTCGGTAATCGCATACCTTCCCTGGGCGATGGCCTCTTCCAGTTCTTGCACCTGTTTCACGACGCAAACCTCTTCCACGCCAGCTTCCCGGTAGGCCCGCTCTGCTCCCTCCAGGTGACGGTTGGCAATCGCCACCAGGTCTATCCCCGGAGTGGCGGTAAGGAGCTGGAGGGCGATCCCCCGTCCCATGAACCCTGCCCCCACCATGGCTACCCGGATGGGATTCCCTTCCTGCTCGCGTCTGGCTAATGCCTGATCCACAATGATCATTGCTGTTCCTTTTCTTAGAGTCAGCCCGTACCACTTATAGGGTGTAATCGGGCCAGTGTTTATCCTTTTCCGAAATCGTCTGCACGGCCAGCGGCCACTCGATACCAAAGGCCGGGTCGTCATAGCGTACACCGCGTTCTGCGGTCGGGGTATAGAACTGGGAGACCTGATAGGTGACCTCTGAGCTGTCTTCCAGGGTCTGAAAGCCATGGGCAAAGTGTTCAGGCACATAGAGCATGGTGTAATCGTCTGCGCAGAGCCGGACCCCGATCCACTGCCTGTGGGTAGGGGAGTCTGGTCGCAGATCGATGATCACATCGTAGATGGCTCCCCTGGTACACCGTACCAGCTTGCTCTCCGCATAGGGGGCGATCTGGTAGTGCATGCCCCGCAGCGTTCCCTTCTGCTTATTGAAGGAGAGGTTACACTGCACGACCCGCGGGTTTAAGCCATGGGCGGCAAACTCCTGTTGACACCAGGTGCGGGCAAAGAACCCTCGCTCGTCTTCCCGCTTTTCCAGGGTGATGATGTACGCTCCTGGGAGCCGGGTTTCCGTAAAGATCATCTGCTCACTCGCTTCACCAGATTGTTACGTGGATAAGAAGGCCCGGTACCAGTCGATCGTCCTGCTAAGCCCTTCTTCCAGGCTGTACTGCGCTTTCCAGTGGAGCAGGCGTTTCGCCTTACTCGCATCCAGGTGCTGATCCCTGATCTCGGCCCTGGCTTGATTCAAGATGTGCGGTTCCAGATCGGTGCGCTCCATCAGGGAGAGGATCCTCTGTGTAATATCGAGTACCTGTACCGGATGCTCGGTGCTGAAGTTGAACGCCTCCCCCCGGATCCCCTCTTCTGGAGTACGGGAGGCGAGCAGGAGGTAGGCCTCCACCACATCGAGGACAAAGAGGTAATCGCGTGTATATTGCCCATCGCTACGCAGAACCGGTCGCCGGTTCTGCAGGACACTACGGATCGTACCGGGCACGATCCGGCTCCAGTTGAGGTCGCCTCCCCCATAGATGTTGCCACAGCGAGCAACCGTAACCGGCAGGTGATAGGTATGGGCATAGGCCATGGCCAGCAGATCGGTACAGCTCTTGCTCACATCGTAGGGGTGCTGTCCCTGGAGCGGCATCTCTTCGGTATAGGGGAGGATAGGAGCCTCACCGTACGCCTTGTCACTGCTGGCCACCACCACCCGTTTGACCAGGTCCTGGTGTATCCGGCAGGCTTCCAACAGGTTGTACGTGCCCCGGATATTGGCTTCAAAGGTAGGGAGCGGATTGCGCAACGCGGTCCCCACAATGGTCTGGGCCCCCAGGTGAAAGACGGTGTCTATCTCCTGCTCGTTGATCGCCCGCTCCAGGGTAGCATAATCCTCGAGCGCTCCATGCACCACACTGGTCTGGCGGATGGTGCCACTCCGGATCAGCTCGCTTTGCGGATCCCAGTCCCGGATAAGGGTGACCAGATAGGCTCCTTTTTGCAGGAGCTGCTTGACCAGCCAGGAGCCGACAATCCCGGTGGCTCCGGTAACAAAGACACGACATTGATTCCAGTTCATCGCTACTCCCAGATCTTCCAGGGGGCTTTCCCCGTGTTCCACAGGTTCTCCAGATAGTTCTTCTCCTTCAGGGTATCCATACAAGACCAGAACCCCCGGTGCCGGTACCCGACGAGCTGTCCATCCCGGGAGAGCTGTTCTATGGGGTCTCTCTCCCAGACCGTCTCATCCCCGGTGATGTAATCGATCACCTTCCGGTTCAGCACGAAATACCCCCCGTTGATCCACCCTTCACTCGATTGCGGTTTCTCGTAAAAATCGACCACCTGATCCCCGTCAAAGGAGATACGACCGAAACGGGCCGGTACCCGGACCGTGGTGACGGTCGCCAGCTTTCCATGCGCATGATGGAAGGCCAGGAGCGCCTGTATATCGATGTCGGCCACCCCATCCCCGTACGTGAACATGAACGTCTCCTCCTCGGCCAGCCAGGGTGCCAGCCGTTTGAGCCGACCACCGGTCTGCGTGTAGAGCCCGGTATCGACCAGATGGATCTTCCAGTCCGGCTGGTTCCCATCGTGGATCAGCGTCTTTCCTGCGGCCAGATCGACCGAAATATCGTTGTTAAAGGCGTAGAAGTTGAGGAAGTACTCCTTGATCATTTCCCCCTTATAGCCCAGCGCGATGACGAACTCCTTCACCCCATGCGTGGCATAGATATTCATGATGTGCCACAGGATCGGTTTGCCCCCGATCTCTACCATCGGTTTCGGGCGAAAGACGGTCTCTTCTGAGAGTCGAGACCCAAAGCCTCCCGCCAGGATAACTGCCTTCATCGTCTAACCTCCTTCACCTGTTTCAAGCGTATGGCTCCTGGAGAAAATGGGGCATCAATCGCTTAGCCCTTCCCTGAAACTGGAGAGAATTGAACCGGATCTCCTGGCCTGTCTTCAGGTGTATGCCATACGGATACCCCTGTTTCCAGATCACCTTCTTGATCCCGTCGTGCATGGCAAATCCTGGATCCGGTGTGTTGATGTTGGGATCATAGATCGACCCGTCGTTAATGAGGGCTACCTCACCGATATGGCCGAAATAGAGCTCGCCATACAGGCCAAAAGCGGTCATGTCACAGACTCCCCCCTCCAGTCGATGCTTCTGGCGGAGGGCAAAGTGGGCTACCATCCTGTCATAGGCGTAGCGATCCCTTCTGGTGTATATACCGGTGAGGAACCGGCAGAAGTTGTTCAGCGCCTCCCTCCTGTTCAGGAAAAAGGTGCAGCCACTCGTCTTCTTGGACAGGGTAAAATCGAACGGGGCGAACCTCTTCTGCTCTTTGCTGGCATCGGCATAGAACAGGGTATCCGAGTCCAGGTACAGGCAGCGTTCCAGGTAGTTATGGTGTAAAAACTCCTGCAGGATGAACCAGCGCTGGAAATTGAAGAGTTCGTAGTGGAAGGGAGTGGTGTTGTAATGTTTATAGATACGAGAAAAGGCCTCTGCTTCCTGCGCATAATCGGCAAAGGGGTGGTGGATCACCTCTTCGTAGCAGTCGTTGCTCTCATCCCCCAGGAGATAGAGGGGAGAATGGGGGTTGGTCCTTTTTACCTGCCTCAGACTGTGCTGCAGGTAATCGCTGTTTCCATAGTGAATGAAAACGATGGGGAGCCTGGAGGGTTTGCTCTCCTCTTCCCTCCCCGTCTCTTGCCGGCAGGCTCCTTTCGGAAGCGTCCTATCCTCCCTTGTAAAGGGGGGTGAGGATTTCAATGGATCTGGGGAAACGGGTTCACGTGGGGTTCTGCGTCTTATCAGGTTCCGGAGGAGATGTCCTCCGGCGGAGAGTCTTTGTAAGAGTCGAGATTCTACGGCCTTCATGTACCCGAGAAAGGTGATCACCTCAACCTGGGGGAGTCGTCCTGTACCCTTCAACTGTTCGCAGCCTCCAATCCAGCTCTGCATCAGCACGTTCGCCTATAGGCATCTGCACCACTACGGTCGGTCCTTTTGCGACCTCTTCTTTATCTCCCCTTGGTCTCTCTTCAGGTCAAAACGTATAGTGGAAGAACTCTATGTCTTCTTTGAACGCGTCATAGACCAGATTCCTGGTGCGCTCGTTGTAGTACTCCCGGTAGTTCCGGTGCCCACTCTGGTTCAGATGGGGAAGAGCGGCCTGGATACCGATCCTGGCACAGACCTGGGCGAAATCCTGCTCCAGGTTCTCGTACTTCCCCACAAAGTCCACGAGCAGATTCCCCGCCTCATCGGTGACAAAATCTTTTTGTAGGTGCCGATCTTCTCTCACCCTCCACCGGATATACTCCTCAAAGCCCTGCATGGAGTGAATGAGTCGATGCTGAAAGTGGTCCCTGGTCTTGAGCATATAGAAGTAGAGGGATACCTGCCAGTCCCAGGGGTTGCGGACAAAGGCAAAGGAGAAGAAGCGATCGTAGACAGGGGGGGAAAGCATCTCGCGCAATTCTCTT
>RFHZ01000205.1 GCA_003696125.1 Nitrospinota bacterium | reverse complement strand
GCCAGATGGCCACAAACTCCTCTGCGTCATCGTTTCCAGGCTGGTTGGGAACCGTTGTTGCCGCAGCCGCCATGGCATCGGCTGTCACCGCCCCACTCTCAATGATGGCCTGGCGGAGTGCCCCGGTAGCTTGGGCAAAGGGTTCGATGTTCGGGCTCGCGCAACCCATAAAGGCCAGTGCGAGCATCAGGATTACAAAGAGTCGAGGGTTCATGTGTGAGAGTCCTGAAAACGTGTCGAAAAGGGATGAGCGGGTTTCAGTGGGTCTCTGTCGCCAGACCCCAGATATGATAGATCTCCACAGGATCACCCATATTCTTCAGGCGTTCACGACCGAGGAGCTCGAGACGATACCGATCGCCCAGTCGTCGTACCGTCTCCGGACCGGCCAGAATCTGACCCGCTTCTGCGGCACCGGCCAGGCGGGCAGCCAGATTGGTGACTGGGCCGCTGGCGGTAAAGGTCCAGCGGGTTCCGTGCCGCCCTTCGAAACGGGTGGAACCGACCAGGGCACGACCCGAATTGATCCCGATATGTATGGACAGCGATTGCCCGCTATTTTCCTTATTCAGGAGCGCGGTAGCGGTGAGGAGTTGGAGAGCAGTGTCTACCGTCCTGATGGCATGCACCCGGGGAGCCGGATCGGAAAAGATGGCCATAAAGCCGTCACCGGCCGTCTCGTTGATATCGCCCTGCGCGGCATGAATATGATCGAGAAAGGTGGAGAAGTAGCGTTCGACCAGCGTGTTGAGTGCCTCGGGTGCCAGTTGCTCGCTCAGGCGCGTATACCCGCTGATATCCAGGAAGAGGACCGAGACATCCTGCTCGCGCTTGGCTAACTCTGGGGCTTCAGGGTTGGCGGTGACCAGCCGTTTGACCGCCTCGGGCACAAACTTGGCAAAATGGTCTTTGATCCGCCGCAGTTCATGAAGCTTACGATCCACAGTATGTTTGAGCTTTAAGGCCGTCTGAATCCGCGCGATGAGCTCCCGCTCGTTCACCGGTTTGGTGAGAAAATCGTCTGCCCCGGCTTCGATTCCCTTGATCCGATCCTCGGTGGCATCCAGGGCGGTCATGATCACAATCGGAATGAGTCGAGTCTCCTCATTCTCCTTCAGCATACGACAAGTCGTAAACCCGTCCATGATCGGCATCATCACATCCAGGAGAATCAGATCAGGCGCTTCAGATGCGACCTTCTCCAGGGCCTCCTCTCCATTGGTGGCGCTGGCCGTCTCATACCCGAGATCTTCCAGTTCCTGCTCCAGATAATCGACGTTGAACGGTTCATCATCGACGATCAGGATCTTTGATCGCTTTTCCATCGATTTTTCCTCTGCTTAGCCTTCCGGGTCTTCTCCCAGCAGGTGGTGAATTTTCTGAAAGAGGTGGTCTTCGTTGAGCGGTTTGCTCAGATAGTCATCGCAGCCACACGCCCGCGCCCTCTCCTCGTCTCCGACCATGGCATGGGCGGAGAGGGCAATGATCGGAATCGATTGGAGTTGCCCGTTGGCTTTGATCTGCCGTGTCGCTTCCCACCCATCGATCACGGGCAGGGAGAGGTCCATGAGAATGAGATCGGGCCGCTCCTGCTCGGCAAGGGCAATGGCCACCGCGCCATCCATGGCTGTCACAATCTCGTACTCGTCCTCTAAGAGCTGCACAAGCAGATCGAGATTGAAGGCGACGTCTTCCACAATCAAGATCTTTTTCATGCTCTTACCTCTGATACGATTGCAATACGCGCTGGAGTTCCTGGAGAAGGGTCTGCCGATGCAGGCCGTTTTTCTGGATGATGGTCTGGACACGCTGCTGGAGCAGGTGCTTTTCCGCGTCCGTGAGCACCTTGGCGGTGAGCACGATGACCGGGATCTCGCGATAGCGAGGGTCCTGCTGCAGATATTCGATCACGGCAAACCCGTCCATGCGGGGCATGAGGAGATCGAGCAGGATCACAGCAGGTGTGTGCCGGGTGATCGCTTCCAGGGCCTCCTCTCCATCCCTGGCCGTCTCGATGGCATACGGCGTCCCCTCGAGGAGTTGACGAACCAGGTCCAGGAGCTGCGGGTCGTCATCCACGAGCAAGAGGTGTCCTGGCTGCGGGGCAAGACGGGCCAGTGCCGCCAGGATGGCTTCCCGGTCAAACGGTTTAAGCAGATAATCTGCCGCGCCCAACCGGTAGCCCAGCTCCCGGTTATCGATGATGGAGAGCACAATGATAGGGATAGGTCTGGTGACCTCATCGGCCTTGAGTTCGTGCAGAATCTGCCAGCCATCCTTCTGGGGCATGAGGAGGTCGAGGATAATGGCAAACGGCCTGAGTTCACGGGCCTTCTGCAGGCCCTCTTCACCGTTGGTGATGCCGACCACGCGGTATCCGGCTTCGGCGAGATTCTCCTGGAGCAGGTAGATCACGTCCGGGTCATCGTCGATCACCAGCACCACCCGGCCAGCCTCCGGCAGAGTGGTCAACCTGTCTGGAGGAGGTGCCGGCATGACCGGTTGGATGGTGCCGTAGTGGAGAGGGAGGGTGACGGTAAAGGTCGAACCGGATCCCACTGTGCTCTGCACCGTGATGTTGCCCCCGAGGAGTTGGGCGAGGCGACGGCTGATGGAGAGGCCGAGTCCGGTACCCCCATACTTTCGGGTGGTGCTGCTATCCACCTGCCGGAATTCCTCAAAGATCACCTCCAGCTTATCAGCAGGGATACCGATACCGGTGTCGGCAACAGCGATCACCAGGTCTCCTCCGTGCGGGTGAGCGGTGACGGTAATGCACCCGTCTTCGGTAAATTTCACCGCATTGCTCAGGAGGTTCATCAGGATCTGTTTGAGTTTTGCCTGGTCGGTAAAGAGCGGTGGAAGCGCAGCCTCGAGCGATTTTACCAGCTGAATCCGTTCGCTCCGGCGCATCGGCTCCACCGTGCGCAGGCACTCCTCGATCAGGGCGTCCAGGGCAAAACTGGCCGGCTGGACTTCCATCCGGCCGGCCTCGATCTTGGAGAGGTCCAGGATGTCGTTGATCAACTGCAGGAGATGCTCGGCACTGAGCAGGATCTTTTCCAGGTTTTCGTATTGCCGTTGGGGGAGGACATCCTTTGCGCGGCGCATCACCAGGCGGGTAAAACCGATGATAGCGTTCATGGGTGTGCGCAGCTCATGCGACATGTTGGCCAGGAACTCCGATTTGTGCTGCGAGGTGACGGCGAGCCGGCGGTTGACCTCTTCCAGTTCCTGCGTTCGTTCTCGCACCTTGGCTTCGAGTTCCGCGGCATGTTTCCTGACCTGCTGGTAGAGCTGGGCATTCTCGATCGCGATCGCTGCCTGATCGGCCAGGGCGTTCAGCAGCTCCTGGTCCTCTGCCTGGAACTTGTGCGGTATCTGGCTGGCGACATAGAGAATCCCGATCACGCTGTCATGCGCTTTCAGCGGCACGGCGAGTGCCGAGCGAAACCCTGCTTCCTGGACGATGGAGAAAAAGGGGCTATCACCATATTCGGTCAGGTAATCCCCGACCATGATCGGCTTTCCGGTCAGGATCACCTGTCCCCCGAGCCCTTCCCCTGGTCGGATCTGGAGTCTGGCCAGCGAGGCAGGGATGGTGCCGCTGTGGGCCTGGATCAGGTAGGTATCACTCCCCTCCTGGCGCAGTGCCAGCAGGCTGCCCTCGACCTGTAAGAGGGCATGGGCCTGCTCGACAATCAGGTGGAGCGTCGGTTCGAGGTCAACCTGGGCAATGATCTCCTGGCCAATTTCGTAGAGGGTTCTGGTCTCCACGATCTTCCGCCGGAGGGCCGCTTCGTTCTGTTCGAGACTGGTGGCCATCGCATTAAAGGCATGGGCCAGGCGTCCGATCTCGTCTTGCGTGTGAATCTCAACCTGGACCGCACGCTGTCCCGTAGCGATCAGGTTCGCTGCCTCGGCCAGACGACGGATCGGATCGGTCAGGCGTTGTACCCGGTTGATGGTCACGAAGAGGGCAATTCCCAGGCTGAGGACCGTGATAATCAGGAAGGTGCGGCCGATCACGATGGTGGTGTGCCGGAAGTCGTGCAGCGGATAGACAAAGTCGAGCACCACCGCGCCTTGAAACGTTCCCCGATCCGGATGGAACACCGGCATCGCGTAGGTCATCTGCGGTCCGAGGGGGGACAGGTACACCTCGTCGGGTCCCAGGCGTTGGACCGCAGCAAAGAAGGGGGACTCGGCGACCTGTCCGTACTCGGTACCGATCTGGCCCCTGACCACCTTGGCGATCTCCTGGCCCTGCTGGTCCACGTAGCGCACCTGTGCATAGACAAGCTCGATGCTGTTGCTGCGATCGGCAAAGCGCTCCAGGGCGTTTTCCAATTCCTGCCGGTAGACCTCCGCCTCTTCGACCAGACCATAGGCGGTGTTGATGAAGTAGTTGGGGATGGAAGGGGTTTCGGCAATGGTGCGGAGATCGTTCTCCCGCTGCTTGAGGTAGCGGAGACTCGTCTTGGCCGCTTCCCGGCTGGAGGTGACGAATCCTACCGCGGCCAGGATCAGCATGGGCACGATGACCAGGGGCAGGATGATGACCAGCATCTTGGCCTGCAGGCTCCGGTTCTGGAAGAAGGTCCACCGGTTTTTTCTCATCCGTCAGTCCTTATGGGCTTTTCCGCACCGACCAGTGCTGATCGGTCACCGAGATCTCAGTGAGATCAAACCTGTTGACATAGGGGATAAATTTCACCGTTTTGTTCACGGCATAGAGCTGAATGGGGTTATACAGGAAGAGAAAGTAGGCCTGATTGTGGATGTGCCGTTCCATACAATATAGGTCCAGTTCAGATGGTGATTATCCACGATCCGCAGTTCCCCGCGGGGCACTGGGATCTGTTCTCCAGCACTACCCATTACCCAGCCGAGGGTAACGAGGAGCAGGATGAGGCTGCCAGCGAAAATTTTTGCATGAGTATCCCCTTGTCTTTGCTTTCAATATGCCGTTGAGAAAGCCTTTGAGCGACATAAACGAGACTATCAAATCTCCCACGACATCCAGTGCCCAATCTGTGATCTCTCTGGTCACCGCTTCAGCGTGGTAATGGCGATCAAAAAGTGGATGGAGTCCACGTCATCACATTTGGGGGGATTCATCCTCCACGACCTTCTGGTGAAGGATGTGTCTCCTCACTGGTACTCGGATAGAAGGCAATAACAGTTAGGGAGGTAAGCAGTCAACTGCGTAACTCCTATGGTGAATCACTGTGGCACAGGTGGTTTGATAGGCCCGGATTACCTCCCGCAGATCTTCCGGTGAGGACCTCGTCCCTAACTTGTAGATACGCCCCTCTTGTCTTTGTCAGGAACATTCGATATTATGGATGCTGTCAAGGG
>RFHZ01000204.1 GCA_003696125.1 Nitrospinota bacterium | reverse complement strand
GAAAGGGCCGGACAAGATAGGCCAGGTCACAGGCCGTATCTTTGTAGTGGGCATTGTATCACATCGGCGCCCTCGCTGTCAAGATACGGCGAGGGCGCTGTTGCTTTCATATCACGGATCTGTTCAGTGAATCGAGGAAGCCATATGGCTGACTGGATTGGCGGAGCCTGCCTTCTCCCTCTACATTTGCAGGCAACCCTCGATCTCCTGCGCACGAATGCCACCGATGGGACGTGTCAGTTGTCCCAATCCGATCTGGCGCGAGCAAGGGGCGTAGCCCGGTGCACGCTGCACCGTCATATCGCTGAACTCGAAGCTCTCGGCTATCTCACAATCCAGCGGCGACCAGGTAGGCCCTCTATTTATCGTCTGACTTCCAAAGGGCAACGCGCCGGCGGGGGTACTGGATGGCTGGCTACATCCCGTGTTGTGCAGCGTTTGCATCGTCTCCTGAACCCCACAAGAGGCCGGCAGCCCAGCACTCCCGGCTCAATGGAAGAACCAGACAGTCTGACACCCGATCGACCAACGCAAACGGTTGGACGCGAGGATATCCTGGCCACTCTACAGGAGAACGTTGCCAGAGGCCAGCATACCCTGCTGGTCGGCCCCCTCGGCATCGGCAAAAGTCACCTCCTCCGCCACTTCGTGCGTGTGCACGGGAACAGAGGAGCACGGGAGCAGGGGGGAGCAGAGGTGCCAGGGAGAGCAGAATTCACCCCTGTACCCTTCGACAGGCTCAAGGCAGGCGCTCTGCTCCCCAGCACCCATGCCCAGAACGCACCCCGGCCCATCTACCTGGAGCACGTCTCGCCTATCAAGCCGGCCCTCCTGACCCTGGCTGAACGACTCCACCAGGATGGCAGGCTCCAGGTCGAGGGTATCGAGGCTGACTACATGGTGTGGGAAGACGTTCGCAAGAAGGTCGCCCCCCTCCGGGTGAATCAGCTTGCTGAGCTGGTGATCACGTGTCTGAAAGACCAGGGCTACATCCTCATTCTGGACCACCTGGAGCGGGTCACGCCCACCATGTTACCCCACCTGGATGCCCTGATGGACGTGACTGTGGTCATCGCTGCTACCGATGAGCTCAAGCCCTCGGCCCAGCGTCTGTGGTGGGCCTTCGAGCAGGTCAAGATACCGCCGCTCACCCGAGAGCAGGCGCGCGAACTTCTGTGGCAGGTTGCCGATGCAAAGCGAGTGGCCCAGCCCCAGCTCTTCGAGACGCACGTGCTCCAGCAGGCCGGCGGCAACCCTCTGGCGGTTATCACCATGGCCGGCAAAGCCCGCACGGCGGAACTGTCGGCACGAGAGATCCGCAGCCTCCAGCATGGTGCCGGCACCCGTTACGTGCCGCTGACGCCGGCTTTGATGCTCATCGGTGCCCTGATCGTCGCCGCCCGCTTCGTCGCTCTGGGGCTCAACGATCGCGATCTCTACGTGCTGGCCGGCCTGGGCTACGCGTTGTTCTTTTTCTTGCGCTACTTCATTTACCGCATCGATTGAAGTGTCTTTGGAAAGCACCATCTGTGTCAGACCGATGTCAACGAAACACGCAAATGGCGTATCCACCTGTCGTATCGATGCCCGTAACCTGTCGCACCTGTCGCATGACGCGGTGTTGAGAGGTACAGGCAGCCACACGGCATCTGGCAGAAGAGCACGGGAGCCGAAGTCCTGAGCGGAGCGAAGGAACTGGAGCGTGGTGACGAACGGTCAGGCGGGTCTTGAATGACAACTGGCAATGGAGAGAGGGGGCGTGACCGCTCATCAGGGTGCGCGGGAGCAAGCGGTGTCTTATACCCCAAAAGGCGTATTACCTGTCGCACGCCTCCCTATATAGAAAAATAAATCATAAAGTATCCTGCGTCAGCGTCCCTGTACACGCAACAGCTATATGCTCTGGTAGTCACCAGTGGGCCAATCGATGAAAAAACGGAACGAGGAAGATGGATAACAAAGATCCGCAGTCCCAAATCCGAAATTCAAAATTGCATCTCGCCTTCGAACAGAAGACCCGTAAGCCCATCACCCTATCCGCCGACTTCTCCCGTGCGGTTGTCATCTGTGGCAAGCGGGGGAGCGGTAAATCCTACACCCTGGGCGTCATTGCTGAGGAGTTGGCCAAACAGGACCGCTTCCTCATCATCCTGGTGGACCCCATGGGCGTTTTCTGGTCCATGGGCCTCTCTACTGAGCTGAGGAGCAGGGGAGCCGAGGGGCAGAGGAGAGGAGAACTGAAGGAAAGCAGATCCTCTGCCCCTCCGCCCCTCCGCACCTCCGCACAATTTCCCGTCAACATCCTGGTACCCGGCGATCCAGCCGAGCGCTATTCTCCCAGGGCCCTGGCCAGAATGAAGGAGTTGGGGGTCCAGATCAACCGGATCACGCTTAACCCGGCCGCTCTCTCCGCTCAGGCCTGGTGTGAGCTCTTCGATCTCTCCATGAGCCAGCCCCTGGGCATCTGCCTCTACCGCGCCGTCCGCAACTGCCAGCGCAAGCACGGGGGCACGGGTACCGGGGAGCAGGAGGGCGGAGGGGCAGGGGAGCAGGAGAGCGGAGGAGCAAAGGGGACTTCTCCTCCGCACCTCCGCCCCTCTGCACAGTTCTCCATCAAGGATCTCATGAAAGAGGTGGAGACGGACGGCCAGGCCGCGGATACCACCCGTGAGG
>RFHZ01000203.1 GCA_003696125.1 Nitrospinota bacterium | reverse complement strand
TCTCTACCCCTTACTGCACGATGAATTCTGTGAAGTAGACCTCCTTGACGGCATCCCAACCGACCGCTTCGTTGATCTGCTTTTTGATCTCTTCCTGGAGCTGATACTTCCCTTCCACCGTGTTGATGTCGGTAAAAGACTTGCTGGTCAAAAGGAAGATCAGCCGGTTGCGGATCTCTGGCAGGCGAGATTCCAGGTCCTGTTGCGCCTCTTCTCCCCACACATCGGCGGTCAGGTTTATCCGCAGATAGCGCTCCCTTTTGGGATCATTCAGGTTCACGGTAAAGGGGCGGAGGGAAAAGGGTACCAGGTTGTCCGGGTGTCTCACCCTGGCCACAGCCGGTTTGGGAGCAACCGGCTGCTCTACTACCGGCTCCCCTCCTTCTTGCGCGGTGGCGCTGAGCATGTTCGTGGAGAGCAGGCCGAACTTGGTCAGTAAGAAGAACCCCACTCCTGCCAGGAAGAGGAGGAGATTCAGGGTCAGGAGCAAGACTTTGCCCCAGGACCCTTTCTTCTCTTTGCCCTCATCATCAGCCACATCTTTCGCCATAGGTGTGTTCTCCTTCTGCTCGTTCCCCGATCTGCCTAAGAACCGATAGGATCCCACCGGGTGACAGGGACCCGGCAGGTGATCCCGATCACCCTAATCGTGCAATTTCTATTCCATCTCCCTCCAGCCTCTACCGGGAAAGGGTGCTCTCCCTCATCCCTGCCCTGTTGTCTGTTGATACCAGGAGCCGGCCCAGGGCGAAGAGGACTCCCCTGGACCAGGCCAGGAGGTTAGCGTCGGAGATTGACCACTTCGGAGAGGAGCTGGTCACCGGTGGTAATGACCCGCGCATTCGCCTGGAAGGCTTGCTGGGCACGAATCAGCTCTACAAACTGGCTGGAGAGATCGACGTTAGAGATCTCCAGGGCGTTGGAGACCACCACCCCCAATCCACTGGTGCCAGGGCCAGAGACGACCGGATCGCCGGAACGCTCTGACTGGCTGTACAGATTCTGCCCGACCAGATTGAGGCCGGTAGGACTCGGGAATTTGGCCAGGGCTACCTGCATCAGATCGAGGGTCTGGCCGTTAGAGAAGAGCCCCTGGATGATCCCCTGTTCATTCACGCGGAAGCTCTGGAGCACCCCGGAGCGGAAGCCGTCCTGCGACTGGAAGAGGGTGGCCGAAGGGGAGGCAAACTGCGTGGACCCGTCAAAATCGGTGGGCGCATCCGGGTTGTCGATGTAGCCGGACCCGTCAAAAAGCCGACGCGGGGTGCCAAAATCGAAGGTAACGGTCTGCCCGAGCTGGGCTCCACCGGCAAAGTCGAAACTGACCGTTGCCCCCTGGACCGGGGTGCTCAGGGGACCGCTGCTATCCGCTGTGGTCACGATCGTATCCAGTGCCCCGCTATCGGTGAAGCTCATGGTCCCCGAGGCGACGGTAACCAGCCCGTCTCCACTCATGCCGTCCAGCTCGTTGGCCCGTGCGGTCACAAACCAGTTCCAGGTGTTATCGGCACTCTTCTGGAAGTAGATCTCTATGATGTGCCCGTTCCCCAGGGAATCGTAAATGGTCAGGGCCGTAGAGAAGTTGGAGGTGGCGATCGG
>RFHZ01000022.1 GCA_003696125.1 Nitrospinota bacterium | reverse complement strand
GTATTCATGCCGTGGAGAAGATCCTCCCTCTCCTCCAGCATATCCTGAGCCTTCGCCCCCCGCAAGACCCATTCCTGGGGGAGGGTATTCTGGTATTAACCGATATCATCTCCTCTCCTTATCCAGGAGCCTCGGTCATTCCCCAGGAGTGTCGGGTGACCTTTGATCGTCGTCTCCTGGTAGGGGAGACCGAGGAGAGTATACTTGCTCCACTCCAGCAGATCATCCGAGATCAACAGCAACAGGATTCCCAGCTCCAGGCAGAGGTCTCTCTGGCCGAAGGGGTCCTGACCAGGCCAGACGGGACCCGGGAACGGGTCAAGAAGTTTGCCCCGGCCTGGGTCATCGAGGAGGCCCATCCGCTGGTGCAGGCAGCAAAACAGGGACTCGCCACCCTGGGACTGCCACCGGTGGTTTCCAGGTACTCGTTTTGTACCAACGGCAGCTACAGCGCCGGCGTGGCCGGGATCCCAACCATCGGTTTCGGGCCTTCCTGTGAAGGCAGGGCGCATACCATAGATGAATATGTGGAACGGGAGCAACTGGAGATGGCCTGCCAAGGGTATCAGGCCATTGCCAAGGCGTTCCTGCTTACATAGAGAGGAAGCACAATGACAGGGCTATTTCCTATCGTCCGCGGTCCCTCCTACCGGATGAGTCGTGATCCCTCCTTGATACCGGAATCACTCCGGCAACGGGCGCAGAAGGTGGAACGAGACGCACTTGATCCGGTCAATCTCTACAATATCCACTGGTACGACCGGCAGGGGAACCTCCGCCGTCTCCTGCTTCCCCCGGAACTGACCGGGGTGGAGGCCAATATCATTGTCCTGCTCGGAAAGGATTTCCCGTCAGGGAGTCATAAGGTCGGTCCTGCCTACTTCACCCTGGTGGAGAATGAGTTGCAGGGACGGCTGCAACCGGGTATGGAGATCATCGGCCCTTCAACCGGGAATTTCGGGATCGGTACGGCATATGTGGCTACCCTGAAAGGGTACGCTTCCATCATCGTGATGCCCGAGGGGATGAGTGCAGAACGGTATGAGCGGATCAAACGCTATCGGGGAAAGCTGGATCTTACCCCCGGATCGGAGAGTGATGTCAACCTGGTTCTGGATCGTGTCCAGGCGGTCTACGCCCCCCATCCGGAGCGCTACCTGATTCTGGGGCAGTTTGAACTGCTGCAGAATTACCGCTTTCATCGCTTTGTTACCGGCGATGCGGTGCGTAAGGCGGTGCAGGGCATCGGGAATGGGCGGGTGGCTGCTTTCGTTGCTGCCCCCGGTTCTGCCGGCACCCTGGCGGCCGGAGATGAGGTCAAAGCCTACGATCCCGAGGCACGGGTGGTGGCGCTGGAACCGTACGAGTGCTCTACCCTGTACGACTGCGGACTCGGTTCACACAAAATTGAAGGGATCGGAGATAAGATGGTGGTCCTGATCCATAACCTGCTGACCACCGACCTGATCATGCTCATCCATGATCAGGATTGTCTCGATGGCCTCTTCTTGCTGGAAGAGTGGCGAGAAGAACTCCCCCGTGTCTGTGGGATACCTTCTTCTGTCCTGCCTGCCCTCCGGGGAGTCTTCGGCATCTCCAGCCTGTGTAATGTCCTGGGAGCGATTAAGACGGCGAGGTACCTGCAGCTTGGTCCCAGGGATAACGTGGTCACCGTGGCCACCGATGGGATAGATAGATACTACTCGGTACTGCAGGCGCAACACCATCTCTGTAATCAGGACCCGGAGGCGGTGTTTCAACGCATCTTCCGCTCGAAGGATCTCTCTGGTATCCTCGAAGTCGATGCCTACCATCGGAAGCGCCTCTTCAACCAGAAGGCCTGGGAGTGGAAGAGACGTGGGTATACGGATGAGCTGCTGGAGGCGATGAAACACCAGGACTATTGGGATGAAGAGTATGCCAGGATCACGGATATTGATGCGGCCATCGAAGCCTGTGCCGAGCCGCTCTTGCAGGGAGGATAACCCATGCCAGCCCCCCTTGTCCACCTCTTCTGTCCCCTTTGCCGGCAGGAATTCCCTCTGAGTACCGGCTACCTCCGCTGTCCTCACTCCAGGCCAGAAAGGGCTCATCCCTTAGAGAAACGGTATGCACGAGAACTGGAGAGGCTCAATCTCCCCTCTCGCTGGTTGTCTCGCCAGACACGGAATCCTTTTCTCCGTTACCGGGAAGCGGCCGGGAGTTTTTATCTGGCCCGGGAAGTGCGGGGCGAAGGGGGATATGAAGCGATGGTATCCGGCCTGGAAGCACGGTGTAACGAACATTACCGGCAGGGGTTACAGACCAGGCCGCTCTTCGCTGCCGATACCCTGGCCTCCCAGCTCGGCCTGGCTGCGGGACGGCTCTGGGTTAAGGATGAGACGGGAAACCTGATGGGATCGCATAAATTCAGGCATCTCACCGGCGCCCTCCTCTACCTGGAGGTGTCTCGTCACCTGCCCGGGAGAGGGGGAGAGAAGACCCCTCTGGCCATCTTTAGCTGCGGCAATGCTGCCCTGGCTGCCGCTGCCCTGGCCCGGGCTGCCGAATACCCGCTCTATGCCTTTGTCCCTTTCACGGTCAACCCGCAGGTGGAAAGCCTCCTCAGCCAGATGGGAGCGTGGGTGGTCAAGGTGAAGAGGGAGGGAGGGCCGGGAGAAGGGGATCCCTGCTATCGCCGGTTCCAGGAGGCTGTAGAGACCTTTTCCTGGACCCCTTTCTCCTGCTACGGATATGACCTCTGGCCCAGCATAGAGGGAGGCGAGACCCTGGGATGGGAACTCCTCACCGAGCTGGCCGAGCAGGGCCGGAACCTGGATGTACTCGTTGTGCAAGTTGGAGGAGGGGGATTGGCCCATGCCCTCATCCGGGCCCTGCGTCTCGGCAGGACCATGGGACTCCTTCCCCGCCTCCCCCGCATCTACACCTGCCAGACCGGGGGGTGTTATCCTCTCTTTACAGGATACGCTGCCTTACTGCAGTTTCTTGCCTCCCAGGGAGCGATAACCCTTCCCGGATCGCTACAACAGGTTCTGTCGGAACAGGAGCGTTGTTGGAGGGAGAGATATGGTGAAGAGTTGCAACGGGTTGCTGGACAGCTTGCCGGGCAATGGGGACAGGAACCGTTTCAGCAGGCCCTGTACCTGGCACTCCGGCAGCGGGAAAAGCTCTTCTCTCCCTGGGATAGGGGAATCCCTTCCAGCATAGCCGAGGGGATTCTGGACGACACCCCTTACGATGGGCTGGAGGTGTGTGAGGGGATGCTGGAGAGCGGAGGATTCCCGGTGATCGTCGATGAGGAACAGCTCTTCCGGGCGCGGGAGATGGCCAGGGAAACGACCGGCATCGATGTTTCGGCAACCGGAAGCGCCGGCCTGGCCGGTCTCCTGGAACTCCTCCGCATGAAAGCGATACGACCCCAGGAGACGGTAGGGCTCCTCTTTACCGGAGTAGAAAGGAGAGAGGTCACCGTCCCTGCCCGGCCAGAAAACATCGTCTCTCTGGGCCAGGGAGAGGACATCCGGCTCCTTACCCGATATACCCGGTCTTGAACAGGTACTCTGCCACCAGCACCGCCCCTTTGGCTGCCCCCATTTTGGTGTTGTGGCTGAGGAGCACATATTTGATCCCGCGGGGGAGCGCTTCATCCCTGCGCAGGCGTCCTACCATCGTCCCCATGCCTCCATACAGGTCACGATCAAAGCGCGGCTGCGGGTGATAGGG
>RFHZ01000202.1 GCA_003696125.1 Nitrospinota bacterium | reverse complement strand
CTTCTCTCCCACCTCGTAAAAAGAGCCATCCGCTTTCAGGTAGAGCTGCTGGCAGGCTTTTGTTGTCGAGAGGCGGGTCTTTCCGTCCGGAAGACCGGGCTGCGGTTTGCGGGTCCAGAACTCATAGACAAAGGGGGTAACGGTCATCCCTTCGTAGGCCATGGCGATGGCCGGGGCGATCAACTCCTCCCAGGGCCGGGTGCAGAATCGGCTGTGCGCTTCGTAGAGTCCGGCCACGGTACCCGGTGTCATGATGGCCGTGTATCCGAGCTCGCTTCGATAATCGTCAAAGAGCGTGTACCCGGAGATTTCCGAGCGCCCCCGTACCGCCTCCTGCCACATCTCTGGTGTCACCTTTGCCCCGGCACGCGAGTAAAAATCGATCATAACTCGTTCACCGGTCGCTGCCTGGTACACCTGCATGGTACCCATGCCACCCACCCCGCACATGAACGGATCGACCACCATCTGGGCAAAGGCGGTGGCAATGGCCGCATCAAACGCATTCCCTCCTGCGGACAGGACCGCTGCCCCCACATCTGCCGCCCGTGGCTGAGGAGCCACCACGATTCCTTTCACCCCTCTCTCCTTTCTCTATCTCCGGGTTCCTGCTCTTACATCTGTATCGAGAAATTTTCCCCACTATAGCAAAGAGGGGCTTCCCTGTCAACAGGAGGATAGAGTGAACCAGGGCACAGCACGCTGCGCCCCTGCAGGTGTGTTCATGAATAAGGAGAGTTTCGCTCTCAAGAGACGCTTGCATCGAGGAGGGAGGAATGGCAGAATAGAGAGCCAGGAATGCGATGTGGTTACGAGATGGACGAGAGACTGCCGAAAGGAGGAATTTATGGCGTTAACGATTCCGGAAAACGTGCGCAATCTACTGGAAAAACCGGCTTTTGCTCATCTGGCAACGGTGATGCCTGATGGGGGACCCCATGTCACGCCGGTCTGGTTCGACTTTGATGGCACCTATGTGCGGGTCAACTCGGCCCGTGGCCGGCAAAAGGATCGTAACATGCGTCGCAATCCCCTGGTAGCGCTAAGCATCATGGACCCCCAAAACCCCTACCAGTACGTTGGGATCCGGGGACGGGTGGTAGAGATCACGGAAGAGGGGGCAGAGGAGCATATCGACCGGCTGGCCAAGAAGTACATGGGGGTAGACCGCTATCCGTACCGGCGGGAAGGGGAGGTGCGGGTCATCTACAAGATCGAACCGCTGCACCTCCACTCGCTCAGCTAGACGACAGGAGAAATTGGGCAATATCCCGGGCGTACTTCACCTCAGAGTCGTCCTCCGGTGCATACCCGATCACCTTGCGGGCATTCACAATACTCCAGAATTTCCGGGTATTGTCCGAAATGCCGTAGAAGATCTGGAAGGGAATGCCATGTTCGTTCGTGATCTGGGGTGTTTCGATCGACTTCAGGAAGAGTTGCTGGAGGTCACGCTCGCTGATGTACGCTCCCAGGTCACGCCTGTAGCGCTGCCGGCCCTCCGGGGTATCAGGGAAATCCTCTACCCTGATCTCCCGGGGGGCTCCGATCCGGATCTGGATATTCTCTAAAGGGCGACCAAAGTAGCCGGTGGCAAAGATGAAGCCGATATGCTCATAGGCGGCCTTGGCCCACCCGTAAAAGTTATCGGAAAGGGGGAAAGTCTGCGGGTAGACCATATCCATCAGTCCCTGGTGGATCAGGTGTTCATACCAGTCGGCCGCATGATTCGAACTCGCCACCACCACCCGCCGCACCCCATGATCGTGTGCCAGCCTGTACACGTTATAGGCCATATCGACATTGACCCGCTCCTCATGGTACCCCCGTCTCTGCCATCCCCCTCTTCCCTGTTGAGCTGGCCGATAGTAGCCGAGATGCACGACCGTATCGACACCCCAGAAGTGGTGACCGTACTTCTCATAGTCGGCATCGGCCAGATTGGCTATCTTGACCTCAGGAACCCGTTCCCCGCGTGGATTCGTCTCCTTGACATCGAGCAGGGTCAGGGTATATCTCTCCCGCAAAGCGGGCAGGAGCTGGGAAGCGATATAACCGCTGGCCCCGGTGACCAGGACATGTCGTCTGGACATGACTCTCCCTCCTTGCCATGATTTTCACCTGGATCTTCTGTAGAAAACCTGCTATGCCTTATCATAGAGGAGACAGGGAGAAAAAGCACCCCTTTTCTTCGTTTCACCCCCTTTTGACAACCCGGAGAGGGCATGGTATAGTAGGATGCAATCGTTGACTACCGTCGTGTTGTGCGCCTTACCCGCCATTACCAGAGGAGGAGAAAGCCATGATGTCTCGTATAGGGTGTATAGCTTTGCTCATCTCTCTGTTGTTCCTCCCGTTGGCCTCGACTGGTCAGGTCAGGGCAGCCGAGCCGATCCTGATCGGCGTTCCGCTCCCTTTCTCTCCCCCCGGCTCTATCAGCCAGGGGAATGAAGCCAAAGCCGGACTCGAACTCGCCGCAGAGATGCTGAACGAGCAGGGTGGTATCCTGGGGCGAGAGGTGAAGCTGGTCTTTGAGGACACGCTCGGGATCCCGGAACGGGGTCGGGCCGCGGTAGAAAAGCTCATCACCAAAGAGAAGGTCGTGGCCATCGCCGGCGGCAACCATAGCTCGGTCTGTATGGCCATGGTGGAAGTGGCCCATCGCTACAACGTCCCCTTTGTCAATGTCAACTGCTGGGCCGATGCCATCCGTGAGAAGGGGTACGCCCAGGTCTTCAACACCGCGGTCTTCAACTCGCGTCTGGCCATGGCCGGTGCCGACTTTATCAAAGGACTGGGACTCAAGAATGTGGTCGCCTTTGCCGAAAACACCGATTTTGGGATCGGACTGGCCAAGAACCTCGAGACCTTCCTGAAAGAGAAGGCTCCTGCGGTCAACTACCGCTACAACGTGCTCGATCGCGAGGCCAAGGACTTCACACCGGCTCTTCTCCCGCTGCGCCAGAACCGACCGGAGATGGTGATCACCATCCTCGATCCCCCGGCCGGATATATCCTGATCAACCAGCTCTACGAGCTGGGCATCGCCCCCAGCAGGCAGACCTGGCTGCTCGATGTCGATGCCCTCGCCGAGCTTCCCGATTTCTGGGATAACGTGGGAGAAGGGGGAAAGTACCTGCTCGGCGTGGCCCTCTTCCATCCACGTATGGAGTTGACCGCCCTGGGGAAAACGGTGCGCGAGCGCCACACCAAACGGACGGGACGGGAGGCCAGCCGGGTCGTGTTCCAGGGATTTGATGCCCTCTGGGTGCTGGCCGATGCCATCAAGCGAGCCGGCTCTACCGATGCCCAGGCGGTAATCACGGCACTGGAACAGAGCAAGCTGGAGAGCACGCGGGGAACGATCGCCTTTGATCGCAAGCCGGGAGCAACCTTCCACCAGTGGGTAGAGGTCCCATTTGCCATT
>RFHZ01000201.1 GCA_003696125.1 Nitrospinota bacterium | reverse complement strand
TCCGGGACCTGATCGAGGGAGAAACGGTGTGAGATGAGCGGTTTGCGATCGATCCGTCCGGAAGCAACCAGCTGGATGGCCTGCCGGAACTCGGTGGGAGTCCAGGTCCAGGATCCCTGGATGACGATCTCGTTGCGTACCACGTAGTTGAAATCGACCTGGGCGAGCTGCTCGAAGAGGGCCACCAGGATGAGGCGTCCCCCGCTGAGTGTGAGCATCTTTACCGCCTGGTCCGGGCTTACCGGTGCTCCGGCACAGTCGAGCACGATATCGACGTTTCCGGTAGGAAAGCCGAGACGAGGGGCCGGATTCCTGCCGGTCAGCTCCATGATCCGTTCCACAGGATCGGTCTGGGTAAAGTCGATCACCTCGTCAGCTCCCAGTTGTCTGGCCATGGCCAGCCTGGTGGAAGAACGATCGATGACGATCACCCGGGTCAGGGTCAACGCTTTCAGCACCTGCACACAGCCGAGACCGATGATGCCGGCTCCCTGCACCACCACCGTTTCCCCCACGGCCGGCCGGGCCAGGGACACGGCATGCAGCGAGGTGGCCAGCGGTTCGATGGTCGCTGCTTCTTCAAAGGAGAGCTGATCCGGGATCGGGTGGACGCTGCGGGGGATGACCTTGACCGGGACGTACTCGGCGAATCCACCGGGACCAAGTGCTGCCACCCGGTCTCCTACCCGGATCCCGCTCACCTCTTCCCCTACTGCCACCACCTCCCCACTCAGCTCATGTCCCAGCACCCGTCCTGTCTCGATGACCCGTCCCAGTTCAGGAAAGAGCCCGAGTTTGTACAGGTGCAGATCAGAACCGCAGATGCCACAGGCGGCAACCCGTACCACGATCTCATCAGGTGCCGGTACCGGTTGGGGGATCTCTTCGATGCGGATATCACGCGGACCACGATAGACGGCTGCTTTCATAAAAAGGCTCCCTCTGTAGACCTTGATCGCTGCACGTTGAAGATACAGGTGAGACTTTCCCTCTATTTTACCACAAGGCTTCGGTTTACCGTCGAGCCCGTGGAGAACGCAGTAAGCAAAAAACTCTGTGTGCTCGGCGTCCCCGGCGGTGTGGGCTGGAGACAGCGCTAGATTCCTGGGCATACGTTTCACCTCATAAGGAGCGGACAACATTTAGCAAAGATTCTCCCTGCCGGAAACGGGAGAGGTTCTCCAGGAAGAGCTGCAGATCACGGGCTTCGTTCAGGGGAGAGGCATCGCAGCAGTGAGGGGTGATCACCACATTGGGCAGGTCGTAGAGGGGACTGGAGGGGGGAAGCGGTTCGGTCTCGAACACATCGAGATAGGCGCCAGCGATCTGGCCTGTCTGCAGGGCGGTAATCAGCGCCGCCTCTTGTACGATGGCTCCTCGTGCCACATTGATCAGGTACGCGCTCGGTTTCATCAGGGTAAATTCTCTCGCTCCAAACAGTCCCCGTGTCTCCGGGGTGAGCGCAACGCTGATGACCACAAAATCCGCCCTGGATAAGAGATGAGGCAGTTGGGAAGGGGGGAGGAGCTGGTCAACCCACTCCACGTCCACCTGGCGGCGTTTGGTGGCAATGACCTGCATCCCCAAGGCTTTTGCCAGGCGCGCCACCTCCTGCCCGATGTGTCCCAGACCGACGATCCCGACCGTCTTATCCGTCAGCTCCTCTCCCCAGCCCGGATCCCAGCGGTGCTCGCGCTGGGCCGCCAGGTATCTGGGCAGGGCGCGCACGAAGTAGAGCATCATGAGGAGCACGGTCTGCGCAATGGGGATGCGTCTCACCCCGATGGCATTGGTCAGGAGCACCCCGCGGTCCAGGAGTCGCTGAAACAGGGGATCATCCACACCGGCACTACAGGTATGCACCCAGCGCAGCCGGGGAAGTTCGGGAAGATGGGAGATCCAGGGGGGAGTGGTGGGCAGGCCGGCTGCGGTATGCAGCATCACGATCAGATCGTCGGAGAGAAAGGCCACCTCTGCTTCCTGCCCCTCCTCTGGAAGCGGTTGGGTGGGGACAAAGGGGACCAGTGCAAGATCAGGAGCGGTCTGGGAGATCGTGTCGGCATGTCGTTGAGCAATGTACTGGGAGATGAGCACCTTCATCGGGTCTCCTTCAGCGCAGAAAACGGGTACGGATACGGGCACCGGAGAGGAAGAGAAAGAGGGGACGGCCATGCGGGCAGGTGTGCGGTGCTTCGGTCTGTAACAGCTCCTGCAGGAGATCCTCCATCTGGGAGGGCTGTAGGGGGTGGTTGGCCTTGATGGCGTCGTGACAGGCCACCGTGGTGAGGATGTTCTCCAAGATCTCCTCGGGTGAGGGTTTCTGTTCAAACTGCATCAGCCGATCGAGGAGATCGAGAAAGATCCGCGCGTAGTCCGCCTTGCCCAGGGCCGCCGGTACTCCCCGCACGATGACGCTCTTTTCCCCAAAGGGTTCGACCTGAAAGCCGGCCTGGGCAATCTCGGTGGCAAAGCGCTGGAAGTGGAGGAACTCGGCCAGGGAAAGCTCTATGGGCAAGGGGAAGAGGAGCTGCTGCTGGGGAATCTGCTTTTGTTGTAATCCCTGTTTCAGTTTTTCGTACAGGATACGCTCCTGGGCAGCGTGCTGGTCGAGGATGAGCAATCCCTGCGGGCTCTCGATCAGGATAAAGGAGTCCTGCAACTGCCCGATGACCCGGAGTTCTGTCGGACGAGAGAGGGTCCAGGGGACCAGATCCTCTCCTCGCTGTCCTCGAGAGATAAACGAAGCGGTTCGTGGTTCCTGCCAGGGAGAGGAGGGGAGGGAGAGGGGGGCCGCAGGATCGGTGATCCTGGG
>RFHZ01000200.1 GCA_003696125.1 Nitrospinota bacterium | reverse complement strand
GTTCTCTCTTATACTCGCGCATGACTTCCCAGAGTATGGCCGTGATGCTCCCCTCTGGTGCCCGGCATTGGATCTTTTCCCCGTTGTTGGAAAGAATCACCCCTTTTTCCAAAAGGAAGAGGAAGAGCTCTAAGGCGGTACGTTGCCGCTCTGCCTCTTCCTGCAGCACGGCGACCAGGGCTTCCCGCTCTTGCCGGAGCAGTTGCTGAAGCGCCTCCTTTTCCGCCTCGCTCTTGGGAATCTTGAGGCTACAGCACAACTGTTGTTTTCGGCCCAAGGCCACAAATACCCCTTGTTCCCATAACTCACGCAATAACGCTCTTGCGTTCATTATGCGCTTGTTCCCCCTCCTTCTTTGCCCTTGTTCTGGTTGCCGGCTCTGGCATCCCCCAGCAGGGGGTGTGCAATATCTGTGCTAGAAAGGTCACCAGGAAAGGATAAGCGAAAACAGCAGCCTGTCCTGTATCTTCCCTGTAGCGCCGGTGGGGTCAGGTTCCAGGTTCCTGGAAAAACCTTTACATTTTTGCATACTGCTATGCAAAATCCTGGTCCTGCTGGGGAGAGGGAAGGGGGGATTCACTCTCTGATACGCAGCTTGACACCGGCCCGTTCCTCCTGCAGGAGGATGGCGGCGTTAGAGTTCATCCGACCCCATCCCCGGTTCATGGCGGTGATGAAGCGTTGCTCGACGATGTTGGCGATCTCCATGGGGACATTGACCTCCCGGCCCAGTTCGCAGGCCAGCCGGACATCCTTCCGCATCAGCTCCAGATAAAAGCTCATGGGGGTCCCTTCAAATTTCCCTTTGAAGGTGGTATCCCACCATCTGGCCAGGGGAGGTTGCTTGCCTGTGGCTCCCTTCGACATGGCGTCGGCCAGGGTGGCCACGTCTACCCCGGCTTTGACCCCCATGGTCAGGATTTCGGCAAGGACCTGGTAGATGCCGGCGGTCATCAGGTTATGGCAGAGCTTGCAGATGGTACCGTTTCCGATAGGGCCGCAGTAGATGACCTTATCTCCGATGGCATCGAGAACCGGTTTGACCTGCTGGTAGGTCTCCGCATCACCACTGGCCATCACCACCAGATCACGGCTGATGGCCCCCTGCACTCCTCCGCTAACCGGTGCATCTAGCATGCGACGCCCCTTATCGGCAAAGGCGGCGTGTAAGTGCTTGATCATGGACAGGGAGTTGGTAGACATGTCGATGAATATCCCGTGAGGGGGCAATCCTTCCAGGATGCCTCGCGGACCCAGGGCGACCGAGGCCACATCCTCGGGCATGGGGAGGCAGGTAAAGACGATGTCTTTTCCCTCTGCGACCTCAGCCGGAGATTCGGCCCAATGCGCCCCTGCCTCCAGCATGTCGGCAGCCACGTTGCGACGCAGGTCGTGCACGGCAAACTCGTATCCTGCCTCCTGGACATGCTTTGCCATTGGTTTTCCCATGTTTCCCAGACCGATCCAACCGATTTTCACCTTACCCTCCCATCTAGGTAGCTGTTACGCACTCTTTTGCGCTCCTATGGCTATGCGCTGTCAGGGACCCTTCCCTACCAAAGCCGGGCCCGGCGGTAGATGCCTGTAGCGATAACTTCCTGCCTTACAGGAATCTCCAGAGGATGGCTCTACCCGAGTGGTGCACGATCGGTGATCTCCTCGATGGACGGGGACCCGCTCGGGAAGACGAGATCCTTTCCTCTATCCGGTGCACCGACGCAGACGATGAAGTAGCGTTGTGCGGTCTCCTGAACCGGGAGCAGCATCCGTTCCTGCTCCTCTGGGGAGAGGCGATAGAGCCATTGCCACTGCACACGGACCTTTTCCGGCACGTTGAAGCTGTTGATCAGGTGGCGCACCGGGGCTCTGGCATGGGCATGGATGAAGTCTTTCACCGCCTTCTTGCTGAAGCCATCCCGGGCCATGGGGCGGGCATGGGCCGGGGGGATGAAGACCAGGGTTGCCCCCTGTGGTGTATCGTCGTATTCTCCAGCCAGGCTGGCGATGTAGCCGGCCCCACCCCAGATACAACAGTAGGCGATGGTGCGTAGCAGTCCTTCTGCCGTGGTATTCCCCTGGTCGGCCACATCCTTATCCCCACCGGTACTGAAGATGGTCACTGTACTGGCTTCAGGGGGGAAGCCGAGCTCCACATGGAGCGGTTCCCAGGGGCTGTGCTCTTCGTTCTCTGCCACACACATACTGAATTTCCGTGCCGTGCCGATGGTATCCATGTCCATGATCCCGGGATACCAGTGTCCCACATTCTTCAGGGTAAGAACCAGGGCACGACCGAGAACCACGTTAACCCGAGACATCTTGCCCGGTCCCAGGGTACAGCGACCAGAGTTGATCCCTAATTCCCTGGTGATGGGGCCGTTGATGACCATCAGGGGGGCATGGGCACTGGTAGACATCAGGAAACCACGCACCGCCCGTCGCTCCATCCTGGCAATGGCCCGGGCCGCTGCCATGATGATAGGGAGATGTGCTGGACGGCAGCCGGCCATGACACAGTTGATGGCGATCTTCTCTACTGTGGCCACACCGTTGCCTGGGGGGAGCATGCATACGACATCGAGCGGATCACGAGTCGTCCCTTGCAGCATCGCTTCCACTCGAGCCGGTGTAGGAGGAATGAGCGGGAAACCGTCTCCCCAGTCTCGCTCAAGGAAGGTTTCGTTAAACGCTTCCCACGCCGCAAACTGGTCGGTACCGGAAAAGGTTTCCAGACCGGCCCGTTTGACCTCTTGTGAGATGGTCTCTGCACTCGTTGCCGGGGTGGTCAAAAGCTTGATCAGGTCATCAACCACCGGATCGGTCTGCGCGATGACCTCTGCCTCGCTGATGTTGTTGTACACCTTGGGCACCACTGCGTACCGGATGCCGGGCATACCAAAGGCTTTGGCCGTGGCTTCGGCATCATGCTCGAAACCGTGGGAGAGGATGGCCACGGTCGGGATACCGGCCTTTTCCAGCTCAATCATGTCGTGGACAAGCCACGACGTGCACGACCCTCAGTCCGCCGTGCAGGCGATGACCGCATCTGCTTCCGCCTTGACCTGCTCCATGAGGCGATCCGGGCAGGGAAGGGCCCCGCTGTAGAACTTTACCGTAACATCAGGTACCCGCTTTTGGACCAGTTCACCGGCCCGTCTTAAGGCCTTATCCCCATTCGCCTTCCCATTCCACAAGAGTCCCAGCGTCTTTCCTGCCAGTGAGGCCGGTCGTGGGGCCAGCGGCAACGCCGTGATATCCCCTTGCTGGGGAGCAACCGGGTCTAAGACGTCGAGTGTATACATGGTTCCTCCCTCCTTTAGAAAGAATAACCTCTTGAGAGTATAACCCTGGATTATCGCGTAGTATATGCCGTTTCTGGAGGCATTGCAACGGGAAACAGAGCAATGGGGGAACGCGTCTCGCGCACCGGATACACCGGGGCTGCTGTTCATCTCGCCTGTCATCTCTTTTGCATTGTGTTTGGTTTGGGGATAAGGTAGCATGGAGCAATCAGGAGGACAGGGAGAAAACCGATCACCGCATAGGGGAGGGGGAAGACTCACCGGTTGCGGTGGACTCAATCGCAAAATTAGAGGAGTGAAACGATAACGATGGACAGCATTCTTTCCGGCGTGAAAATCGTCGATCTCTCCCGCTTTATCGCCGGTCCTTACTGTACCCAACTGCTGGCCGATATGGGAGCAGAGGTGATCAAAGTCGAACCTTTGGATGGAGAGCACGGGCGGAGAGAGTCCCCCTTTTGGCAGGGGGAGAGTCTCTACTACCTGATCTTCAACCGGAACAAGAAGAGTGTCTCTCTCAACCTGCGCACGCCAGAAGGGAAGGAGATTTTGGCCCGACTGGTGCAGCGGTGTGATGTGGTGGTGGAGAACTTTCGTCCTGGGGTCCTGGAGCGGATCGGATTCGGGTACGAACGCCTCAAGGCCTTGCGATCAGATATCATCCTCGTCTCCATCTCCGGCTTTGGCCAGGAAGGACCGTATGCGCAAAAACCCTGCTTTGACTTCATCGCCCAGGCCATGGGAGGGTTGATGCACATGACCGGCTGGCCTGATGGCCCTCCCACCCTGGTCGGTACCTTTATCGTCGATTATACCACAGCCGTCCATGCGGCATTGGGAACCCTGGGAGCGCTCTATCATCGGCAGGCTACCGGGGAGGGACAGGTGGTCGATGTGGCCCTCTTCGATGTGGTCACCTCACTGCTCAGGACCTATCCCCTGGAGTACCTGCTGTTGAACCAGGAGCCGGCCCGGGTGGGAAACCGGGAGCGTTTCTGTTCCCCGGCAAACGCCTATCCGGCCCGTGATGGGTACGTCTTCCTGGTTGCCACCACCAACGGGCAGTGGAACAACCTGTTACGTGCCATGCAGCGGGAAGAGCTGATCGATGATCCCCGCTTCAACACCCCCATGGCGCGTGTGCAGCAACGAGAGGTGATCGATAGCCTGGTCGGGGACTGGATCAAGGAGCAGAGCGTGGCCGAAGTGGTACGCATACTCGAGGAACTCTCTGTTCCCTGTACACCGGTGCTGGACATCCCCCAGGTGGTCCGGCACCCCCAGTTTCAGGCCCGGCAGATGCTCATCGAGGTCGAGCATCCCCGCCTGGGAAAGGTCCCGCTTCCCGGCATGCCGATCAAGTTTTCCCGGACCCCGGGAACGATCCGCAGCGTTCCACCAGCCATCGGCGAGCACAACCAGGAGGTGTACGGCGGACTCGGATACAGTGAAGAAGAGATTGCCGCATTCCAACGACGGGGAATTGTGTAGAGGAGAAAAGGCGTGCGAGAAAAACTTCTACCTATTCAGGAGGCGGTTGCCCTCATCCCTTCCGGTGCCTCTCTGGCCATCGGCGGCTCCATCCTGCGTCGCCACCCGCTGGGGTTTCTGCGGGAGATGGTCCGGCAGGGGAAAACCGGCCTTCACCTGTTCACCTGGACCTCGGGCCTGGCCGTAGACTTCCTGGTAGGAGCCGGCTGTGTGTCCAAAGTCGAGGCAGCCTATGTCGGGCTCGACCCCTTTGGCCTGGCCCAAAACTTCCGACGCGCTGTGGAACGGGGAGAGATCGCCATCGAGGATTTCACCGAATCCTCCATGATCGCCCGGTTTCGTGCTGCGAGCATGGGACTCCCCTGCCTGCCGACCATGGCCCTTTTGGGGACAGACATGGCCGAGCGGACCACGCTGGCCAGACCGATAACCTGCCCCTTTACCGGACAGCCGATGCACATGGTGGCGGCTGCCCGGGCCGAATATACCATCCTGCACGGCTTTACCAGCGATGTTTACGGT
>RFHZ01000199.1 GCA_003696125.1 Nitrospinota bacterium | reverse complement strand
GCAGCAGACTTTTGCTCCCATTCTCTCAGACTGGCCTCCCCTTCTCGTCTCGGGACGAGGAAAGGCATGACCTGGATTCCGGCAGGCAGCAGTGCAGGCATGATCCGCCGGGGAGCAGCGGTGGTCGCTGGACCAAAGATTCCCCCATAGCTGACCCCTTGCGGGATCTCTACCGGTACGGCGATGGTCCTCGCTTCTCCGGCGATGGTCACCCTCATCTCTTCCACAGCCACAAAGCTGGTGAAAGGGGTCAGCAACCCGAACTCCACTCCCAGGGCAGTGACCTCCTGCCGTCTCTTTTCGGGCACATCCCCGCTTTGCAGGCCGGCATAGTCCTGCAGCAGCAACTCTTTCACCTTTGCCCGGGCCCAGAGTGAGGCCAGGGCATCGTGCTGAACCGGTTCAGAAGGGGTACGCACGGCGATCTGGCGCTTCCAGAATCCGGTCCCGCTACGCCCCTGCACCAGAATGGTTCCTTGAGCCGGACCGTTTAGCCGTCCGTGAATCAGGAGCGGTTTGCTGCTGAACAGGTCGGGGAGATGCTTTGGGTACACCTCGCTTACCGGCAATGTGCCCCAATCGATGGTGATATCGGTCAGCACCGGGGCATGAATGCGTGTGTAAAATCGCTCTGCCGCATCTTGTCCCTGACTGGACAGGGTGACATACTCCACCTCCCCCCGGCCGGCCTGGGCCATGGCGTCGAGCAGGAAACGGTTCACCGCGTTGCCCACCCCAAAGGCGAACACCCGGGCGGTACCGGCGTGTCTGCGGACGGCATCGATGATGGCCAGATCGTTACCGACATAGCCATCGGTCATAAAGGCAACGATCCGCACCCGCTCAGGATCAGGAGGTCCCCCGAGCGCTTCCAGAATCGCTGGCATCATCTCGGTTCCTCCCGAACCGTACAGGTCATCCAGATAGCGCAGTGCCCTGGCCCGGTTTTGTGGAGTGTTCGGTACCGGTCGGGGAAAACAACGGCCTGTACCACCGGCAAAGCTGAGCAGGTTAAAAGTATCGCGCGGATTCATCCGCTCGATGGCCAGACGCATGGTCTCTTTGGCCTTTTCGATGGGAAAACCGCTCATCGAGCCGCTCCGGTCGATCACAAAGATCAGCTCCTTGGGTCTGGCCTGCTCAGGGAGAACGCGTCGTGGAGGCTGGAGCAGGAGGGTAAAGAAGGTACCCCGTTCATCTGTATGCACGAAGAAGGCATCGCTGATCGTATCGGTTGCGGTGCGGTAGCGGAGGATAAAGTCCCGGTTGGGAATGGTCGCCCTGTTGGCCAGGGTGACGGTGACTCGTCCCCTCCCTTCTCGCCTGATCTCTACGGCGTGTAAGGGACTGGACAGCTCGCGTAGCTCTCTTCCGGCATCGATGTGCACGGTGAGGCTGATGTCATGGCCGGCCCGTGTACCCGGTGGTGCTACCGGTGGACTGATCCTCGAGGCATCGGGAACCTGGGTGGTATCTGGTGCCCAGCCGGTGCCCTGCTTTCCTACAGGTGTCCCAGGCATGTAACGGGGACCGACTACCATAGGGAAGACGAACTCGAAGAAACCGTCTTCGTATTTGAGCGTCTCAACATAGCTGATCTCGATGCTCACCCGGGCTCCCGGCTCGATGTTGGCTACCGACTGGGTGAAGATGTTGGGGCGTTCCTGTTCAAGGAGGCTGGCCACATGGCCGGCCGCTTTGGCTGCTTCGTAAACGGCACGCGCCTCCGCGCGGGGTTTGATCTGCCCGACGATGCGTCGTTCTCCAACGGTCATCACCATCCTGTCTACGGCCGCATCGTGGGGAAGAGGGAAGACGTATACCGCTTCGATCTTGGTGTCAAGCGGATTGTGAAAGATCTGGCGGACACGGACGCGACCGATAAAGCCGACGATATCGGCTTCGACATCGGTATGCTGGAGGGGACAGACCCCAACCTTCTGTCCCTGGTCATCCAGAATCTGCAACTCACCTCCGGGCAGCACAGGTTTGGCCTGGCTTTCTTCCCCTCCCAGGAGGAGTAGAACAAGGACGG
>RFHZ01000198.1 GCA_003696125.1 Nitrospinota bacterium | reverse complement strand
TTCCGGGAGATGACAAGGAGATCGCCAAGGAAGGGGTCTCGGTAGCCAACAAGTTCGTCAATGCCGGTGTGGTTGGTGTCATCGGTCACTGGAACAGCCACGTGACCATCCCCGCTTCCGAGGTCTACAACGAAGCCAACATCCCGGAACTCACCGTCAGTAGCAACGCGCGGGTCACCGAACGGGGATTCAAGAACATCTTCCGCCTCTTTGGCCGGGATGACGATCAGGCCCGTACCTTTGCCCAGTTCATCACCGAAGTCTTAAAGAAGAAGACCATCGTGATCCTGGATGACAAGACCGCGTATGGGCAGTCGCTGGCTGATGAGGTGGAGCGCCTGATCAAGGATCGCATCCAGGTCCTCATGCACGAGCACATCACCACCGGGGACAAGGACTTCTCCGCCATCCTGACCCGGATCAAGGCGATGAAGCCGGATATCTTCTTCTACGGCGGGTACTATCCGGAAGCCGGTCTCTTACTCAAGCAGGGACGGGAACTGGGACTGGATACCATCTATATCAACGACGAGGCTTCGGTCGATCCCCAGTTGATCACCATCGCCGGTGAGGCGGCCAACGGGACCTATATCTCCCAGGGCACCCCGCTGGAAGAGACCGAAGCGCTCAAGAGCTTCAAGGTACGCTTTAAGAAGCGCTTTGGTCGCGAACCGGGGATCTGGGCCTTCTACTCGTACGATGGTGCCAACATCCTGCTCAACGCCATCAAAGAGACCGGGGGGACCGATCCGGACAAGGTAATCGAGGCGATCCGCAACACGGACTATGTCGGGGTCACCGGAAAGTTCCAGTACAACGAGAAAGGGGATCGGGTCGGTATCGGGTACATCATCTACAAGATCGAGGATGGCAAGTTCATCCCGTACTGGAGCCCTTTCAAGGGTATGCTCTAAGGTACCATGCTTATCTTCTTCCAGCAGTTGATCAACGGCATTACCCTGGGGAGTTTCTATGCCCTCATCGCCCTGGGGTATAGCATGGTCTATGGGATTCTCAAGCTGATCAACTTCGCCCATGGCGAGATCTTTACCGCCGGTGCGTACGTTGGTCTGACCACGCTGGTGACGTTGCTGCTCTGGGGGGTCAACATCTTTGTGGCCCTCCTGGGCAGCTTCCTGCTGGCCATGGGGTATAGTGCGCTCTTGGGGGTCATGATCGAACGGGTGGCCTATCGTCCCTTGCGCGCCTCCTCCCGCATTACCGCCCTCCTCTCGGCCCTGGGCATGAGCATCTTTTTGCAAAACGGGATGATGCTGGCCCAGGGAGCGCAGGCCAAGAACTATCCCCATCTCTTTACCCATCAGGCCTTCTATCTCGGTGAGATCAAGCTCACCGCGCTCCAGCTCTTCATCATCGTGCTCACCATCCTCCTCATGCTGGCCCTGCAGGCCTTTATCCAGCAGACCACGCTGGGAAAGGCGATGCGCGCCACCTCGCAGGATATCGAGATGGCGGAGATGCTCGGCATCGATGTGAACAAGGTCATTGCCCTGACCTTTCTCATCGGTTCGGCCCTGGGAGGGGCAGCCGGGGTGATGGTCGGGCTTTACTACGGGCCGATCGAGTTTGACATGGGCTTCATCTTGGGGATCAAGGCCTTTGCCGCCGCCATTCTGGGAGGGATCGGGAACATCAGGGGGGCGATGCTGGGTGGACTCCTGCTCGGGTTGATCGAAGCGATGGCTACAGCCTATATCTCCAGCGAGTACAAAGACGTGTACGCCTTCATCATGCTGATCGCCGTCCTCTACTTCCGTCCCACCGGCCTGCTGGGAGAAGAGCTGCGCGAGGAGACGGTATAGAAAGAGGAGAAGGAAGCGGTGCGAGAGGAACAACTGGCCAAAGCTTTGATCCTGCTCTTCTGGTGTTTTCTCCTCCTCTTTCCCATGGTCGGCTGGCAGATTCAGGCCGAGGGAGCCCGGTACACGGTCGAACTCTACACCCGTCCCCTCCTCATCCTGATGGTCCTGATCACCCTCTTCCTCATCCTGCGTGCGCTCTGGCAGCTCGTTACCCGCACCCCACCGGTGCAGAAATTCTCCACCCGTCTCCAGACCGCCCAGATGTGGATAAGCGAGAAGGGGAATCTGTTCCAGCATCGTAGCCTCTGGGGACTCCTCCTGCTCCTGCTCATCCTCTTCCCCCTGGGAACCAATCCCTATTTTCTGGATACGGCCATCAACGTTCTCCTCTACATCACCCTGGCCCTCGGGCTCAACGTGGTGGTCGGGATGGCCGGGCTCCTCGATCTGGGGTACGTGGCCTTCTATGCGGTCGGCGCGTACACCTATGCCCTCTTTAACGTCAACTTTCACCTCCCCTTCTGGTTCGTCATCCCGATCGGTGCCCTGCTCGGGGCCATCTGTGGGGTGATCATCGGCTACCCGACCCTGCGCATGCGGGGCGATTACCTGGCCATCGTCACCCTGGGGTTTGGGGAGATCATCCGCATCGTGTTGAACAACTGGGACAGCGTGACCGGCGGGCCGAACGGTATCCTGGGTATCCGGGATCCCACGGTCGTCCTGCGCCAGACCTTAGGCGGGTTCCCCTTTCAGAATCCGCTCATGGTCAAGTACATGTACCAGTATTATCTCATCCTCCTGATCGCCGTCGCCACCCTTATCTTTGCCTACCGGATCCGGGATTCCCGTATCGGCTGGGCCTGGGTGGCCATCCGCGAGGATGAGCTGGCTGCTGAGGCGATGGGGGTGAATACGGCACGACTGAAACTCCTGGCCTATAT
>RFHZ01000197.1 GCA_003696125.1 Nitrospinota bacterium | reverse complement strand
ATTATGGACTTGTCGGGCGGAGAACGCAAGCGAGTGAATATTGGGACGGAGCTTTTGACAGATCCTTCCATCATTCTGTTGGATGAACCGACGTCAGGTGTTGATCCGATTAGTCGTCGAGTTTTCTGGGATCTAATCTACCAGCTAGCCAGCCAGGGGGTCACCGTCTTTGTCACCACCCACTACATGGAGGAAGCCGAGTATTGCGATCGACTCGGGCTGATCTATCGGGGTGAGCTTATTGCGACCGGCACTCCTGCCGAACTGAAGGCCCGGTACATGCAGGGTGAGATCATCGAGGTGCAGTGTGAACAGCCTGCAGAAGCCATGCCTTATCTGGAACGACTTGCCGGGGTAAAGGAGGTTGCGCTGTTCGGGAAGGGATTGCATGTCGTGGTGGAGAGAGCAGAGGGGCTGGTCCCTGTTATCGAGAAGACCTTAAACGACCACCATTTTACCGGTCTATATATTGCTCCCATCACTCCCACCCTGGAAGATGTCTTTGTCTCCCTGATCGAGGCCCAAGATCGGCAACAACAGGTGACGAGAGGGGAGAAGAGCTAAAGCCACCCCTCCCCCCTGTCCTTGCCTCTTTAATCCTTCTCCCTCTCCTCTTCATACCGCTCTACCCTCTGGAGTTGAGACCCTCCCGGGTATTCCCCTGTCACAGGCCTTGTACGGATTTCTGGGTGACGGATCTGGCCTCCGAGATTTGCCGTCCAGGCTATCGATCCTCCTACCAGAAGAGCCAGCGTCAGTACAATCAGGGTTAACCGGTAGGGGATACCCTGTCGGTGACGAAAGGAGAGTAAACTCCCTAAAGAGACCACGCCCAATACTCCCATAGCCACCAGCGATAGCCGGGCAGCCTCTTCATGTCGATCAATGATCGATTCGGATACTCCAGGGAGATGTTCTACCATCTCCTCTGCCGGCTCACCGGTGAGGTAGGCCAGGAGGGTAAACAGGGCCACCAGGACAAAGAGACTCAAACTGATCAGCTTGAGTTCTCTACTCTCTCTTAGCAGCGCCAGGACCAGCAGTCCAAAGCCAAATAGCACTCCTACAACCGGAATGTGCGTGAGGACCAGATGAAGATGTGCCCAATCCATCTCTTTCTCCTCCTTTACTCTTGTCAAACCGTTTGGGGATTAAAGGATTTCCTCGGTTTCTCGTCAGGCGAGCTGCCTCGTACTGGAGGAGAGTATAGCGGGGAGAAGCTTAGAGGATCATGAAATCCAGATTAAAAGTTCTTCATCTCCGGGGACCGACCTCTACCGGGAAATGACGCGAAGGCCTCATCGGCCCGCCCGAAAACGAGGGGAGAGAAAAGAAGCAGAGTTCAGAGACAGCAGGTCTCATAATAGGCCTTGATCTTTCCTGCCAGCCGTCCCACGGTGAGCCAGCCCCGGTACTCTATCAATCCCTGGTGAGGTCCCAGGGTCACGGCCAGGGGGAGGGGACGGGGAACGTAAGGATGAGGGGGAAGGCCTCTGATATCCCGCAGGATGTTCTCTGCCACCGTTTTTGCCTGCTGGAAAGCCACGCTGGCGCGCCGGGGAAGAGGAATCTCTACGCCATGAGGCCGGAAAACCGCATTATCACCAACGGCAAAAACAGAGGGATGTTGGGGGACTTGCAGGTAACGGTTGACCGGGATACCTTGCGCCGTACTCTCGAGCTCCTTCAGGTCTACAGTGGGACGCCACTCGGTACCGATACAGCAGAGGATCCCATCGGCTTGCATACTCCCCTGATTGGAGAGGAGGAGCTGTTGCTCTACCCACCAGACATCGGTGTGCAGTTTGAGGGTAATCCCCTGCTGGAGCAGGGAATGGGTAATAGCCTCACTCACCTCGGGTGGACACTCCTCTGCTATCCGTTCCTTCCGCTCCAGCAAGAGGAGCGAAGCCGTCTCCTGGGGCAGGCGTAACGCCCGGGTTTGTTGATCGAGGAAGGCCCGCAGACAGGCACTGAATTCCACGCCGGTAAGCCCTCCCCCGATCACGGCCAGGGTCAGCTTAGGCCGGGGGAAGGAAGCCCCCCCGCCTCCCTGTTGCAGCATTTTGGTAATAAAGGTTTTCAGCTGGTAGAGGTGCCGCAGCGACTTGGGAAAAAAGAGGGGGGTCTCTTCTCCCCGGGCCACCGACTTGGCCTTTACTCCCAGGGCCAGGACAAGGTAATCGTATTCGATAGCTCCCTGGGTAGTGATGACCGCCTGCCGGGAGGCATCAACCGCCAGGGCGTTTTCGACAAGGAGGGTGATTCCGGTCCCCTGCAGGCGCTTTTGGAGAGGGATCAGCACCGCTTCTTCGGGGAGAGAGCGGGTCAAGAGGCGGGGGAGAATGGGATAGTTATACAGGAAGGGGCGTTTGTTGATGCCGACCAGTTCGAGGTGGCGTCCCCCCTTTCGATGCAGGGTAAGGAGGGTCTTCAAGCCCCCAAATCCACACCCCAAGACCACTACCCGTTTCCGCATTCCCATTCCCCCTTGCTGCCTTTTCTCCCGGCTACTCCTGGGCCAGGGAGCGAAGATAGGCGACCAGATCCCAGATCTGCTGCTCGGAGAGAGAGCCTCCCCAGGCAGGCATGTAGCGAGATTTCCCGATTCCCTCTCCTCCCCCAAAGATGGCAAAGTAGAGATCGAGATCGGTACGCGTATCCATCAGCTTCTTATTGGTGAAATCGAGAGGTGTCGCTCCAAATTGCCCTACCGACTGGGCAATCGGTCCATCACCTCGTCCCTCTTCTCCATGACAGATCCAGCAGTATTTTTTATAGAGGGCTTCGCCTCGAGTCGCATCCCCCTGGATGTGCGGGCGATGCAGGGAGCGGAGGTAGGCGACCAGATCCCAGATCTGCTCTTCGGAAAAGGTCTTATTCCAGAAGGGCATGAAACGGGAGCCATGAAACGCTTCCCCCCCGCCGCTGATGGCATTAAAGAGGTCCTGATCGGACTTCTGGGACATGTACTGATCATCGGTATGATCACGTGGTTTCACCGGTAGACGCGAGGCAAAAGGTCCATCCCCCTTCCCCGTCTTCCCATGACAGGCAAAACAAAAGGTGAGATAAAGCCTCCGTCCTTCCAGCGGGTCCCCCCGCGTAGCAGCCTCAACGAGAGAAGCGAGTAGCAGCAGGATACTCACTCCCAGGGTCAACACCCATAGCGGCATTCTATCGAACTTCATCTAGCTTTCTCCTTCTTTAAGACAACCTGTAACGCGACATCCTGTACGTCAGCAGCACTCTGAGGGAAAACCTCCTTATTTCAGCATATCCTCAACCCAGGTAAGGGCAGCCATCATGGCCGGAAAACCGAGGGTGGTCACCGCCAGAAGGGCGGCATGGCGGATTTCGTCCTTGCTGACCCCGGCATCCAGGGCCTTCCGTACATGGGAATGCACGGCTCCTTCGTGCTGGGCCCCGATGGCTATCCCCAGCTTTACCAGGGCACGGGATCTCTCATCTAAAGGACCAGCTCCATGAGCGGCTGATCCGAGGGCATCATAGGCACGCCAGACCTGGGCGTACTCTTCTTGAAAACGGCGGTACGGTTCTGGTAATGGTACCATGCTGTTCCCTCCTTAACCATGCCAGGCTTTCATGCTCTGGCAAAGCCTTTCCTGTTTTGACTGCCGCCTGTCACCTTCGACCTGTCTGTAGCAGTGCTGCTCATTCTACACCAGAACCGCTCTGGATGGCAAATATTTCTCACGAAGACCTCTCCCCGGTAAGAAACCCCTGACCGGCCAGGATACCCGGGAAGGGAGAGCCTCTGGGGAGAATAGGAGAAAGGGGGAAAGCAGATGGAACAACTAGAGAGCCCTAAGCCTGCAGCGCTTTTCGAACATATTCCAAGGCCTGCTCTTCTGGGAGGTGACCGACAAAGCCACAGAAAATGCCCTCGTCCTGCCAGAAGACAGCCGTATATCCTTTAACCCGATTCACATAGACCGATCGTGTTCCCAGTCGGCGATTGGTAGAGAAGGGCAACGATTCCCCCTGTTGAGGCAGAATAAAAAGGGAGAAGATCTGATCTCCCCGGCGGTACAATATGGCCGCCCCTTTCCAGTCCCCCACGGTTTCGATGTTCCCTCCTACGACGTTTAAACCCGGGATGGTGGGCACAGGAACGGGAAAGGCGAGCTGCGTGCTCAACCAGCGACGCACAGTGTCGATGTCTGAGCTGACAATCCCGGCCGGTGTCCGCACCCGGAGATAATGTACATGGTGTTCTACCACTTCTCGAACCAGATGGGGGGTGAAACCGGTACTCGTTACCCATAAGAAAGTGGCAAACACCAACACCCCGATGACCGCAGGCACGAGAACCCGTGGGCGCAGCCATCCCTGCCCGAAGCGGATTCCCCTTCTTCCTGCCTCTTCCTGTTGATCGATCGCGGTCAGGATACGCTGTCTGAGAGCGGCTGGAGCCCGTACACTCCTGGCACTCGCTTTTACCAGTTGCTTTATCTGTTGCTGGACTTCAACCCTGCTCCGGCACTGCGGGCAATCCCTGAGGTGCTCTTCTACCAGAAGGCGGGTAGTCGGAGAAAGCTCATCATCCAAGAACATATCCAACTGCTTCTGTACATCTAAGCATTCCATGCCCGGTGTCCTCCAGGGAAAAAGCCGTCTAGAACCTCCCTTGCTCCCCCCTCCTTCCCCCTCTCCTCCCTGTGCCGAGGAGAGAGGATCATCCTATCGAAACAGAAAGGTGTACTCCCGGAGTTCCTTGCTCTGCGGTATGTTGCGCAGCTTGTTAATCGCCCGTCTCTCCAGTTGACGTACCCGCTCTTTCGACACCCCAAACAACTCTCCGATCTCCTGTAACGTATAGGTCTTCCCTTCGTTAAAGCCGAACCGCAGGCGGAGAATCTGGGCCTCCTTGGGAGAAAGAGAGGTCAACAGCGTATCAATCTGCTTATCCAGCTCTTTGACCAGCAAGGTATCCAGGGGAGATTCCTCTTCTGTTTGGGCGACCAGTTCGTTTAAAGTATACTCTTCTTCCTCCCCTTCGCCAAGGGGTTTGTCCAGGGAAATCGTCTCCTGCGTGATCTCCAGGAGGTGGCGGACTTTTTTGAGCGAGATCCCGATCTCCTGGGCAATCTCTCCACTGGTCGGCTCTCGTCCCAGCTTGCGGTAGAGTTCGGCCGTGGCCTGGCGGATCTTGGTGAGAGTATCGATGATATGCGCAGGGAGGCGTATCGTCCGGGCATACTCGGCAATAGCCCGGTTCAGATACTGGCGGATCCACCAACTGGCATAGGTGCTGAAGCGGAGTTGACGGCGATAATCGAACTTCTCGATGGCTTTGAGCAGTCCCTGGTTTCCCTCCTGGATCAGGTCGAGGAAGGGGACGCCACGACCGATATACGGCTTGGCCATCTTGATGACCAGCCGCAGGTTGGCGATCAGGATCTGCTCTCTGATCCTCGCGATGGCTTTCTCATACTTGGTGATACGGTTCCAAAAGTGGGACAGCTCCGGTGAGATAGAGGGATCGGGAAGCACAGAAGGCCGTAAAGCCCGGCAGATACTCTGGATGACTACCGGCCGGAGTTCCAGCGCGGCAATGTGATGCTGCATCCGCTCTTCCAGGCGTAAACGCCGTAATCTGTCTTCCGGTCTATGTTGATGCAGGGCTTCTAAGGCGGAGAAGTGAAAGAGAAGGGCTGCTTTGGCTTCGGAGAGGTTATTGTTGGCCAGGTTGCGCGAGATATCCTGGACCGTCAGAGTCCCCTGGGCTAATTGGCGACCATAGGCGAGGAGGCTTTCCAGAGCGGCTGGCAGGCAAAAGAGGGTTTGGCAGAGCGCGCTTTCCAGGAGGGACAACCGTTGAAAGAGCTCCTGCTCTTTTTCCCTGGAGAGGAGTGGAACCTGCTTGATGTCAAGGATATACAAATGCAAAAGATCATCTCCATGGCTCTCCTGAGTTTCTCCTTCCTGAGAAATATCCACCCCTTCCTCCGTTTCGACCAGGCTGGTGACCCGGGTTTCCCTCTCGTGACCCGTTGCCCAAATCTCCTCTTCCCATATACATTCCTCAAGCAGCATCTTCTCCTCCTCGTATCTTACTGGTATAAACTAGCGATCCTCTCTCCGTAAGCTGGGTTATCCTGTGCTATCGAACGAGTAGATGATGATCAGAAGCTTCCCTGGCTTTACAGTGGTGATATAAGTGGGGTATCTCCTATTCCCTCTCCAGATCCCCCCAAAAGCTTTCTCAAGCCATCCCCCTCCGTCCAGGCATGGATGGAGCATGCCTCTGGTATACCTATGCAAAAGGAGTGCCAGTCATACCCGGGGCAGGCAAAGAGCAGAGGGAGGCCTGTAAGGCGGACCACGAAGACTTCTAAACGGGGGAGAGGTGTGGGCTAAAGGGACATTCTGTCTCACCAGAGAGACATTTTATCCCACCAGGCAGAGGCAGAGGAGATGAGCGCTTCCCTCTGCTGT
>RFHZ01000196.1 GCA_003696125.1 Nitrospinota bacterium | reverse complement strand
GGATCCTGCCTCGGGACGGAAGACCGGTAGAGCCGTATCCCATCCCAGGGGCAGCTCTCCACGTAAGATTTGGGTGAATGGAACCGCCAGATCAGGATGTTTTCGGTGGTAGGCGTGGAACAGGTCCAGCCATTGCGCCTCCTGCTCTTTGCCTCGGGTCACGGCGCGACGGAAATGAGCCTGTACCTCCTCCGGGATGAAGAAAGTGGGTTCTGTGGGCCAGCCCAGGGCCTGCTTGGTGGCCCGCACCGCCTCCGGCCCCAGGGGTTCGCCATGCGCGGCTGCTGTGTCTTGCTTGGGACTGCCATAGCCGATATGGGTGCGCGCCATGATCAGCGAGGGGCGTGCTTCTTCCGCCCGTGCCGTACGAATCGCGCTCTCAATTGCTGCCAGATTGTTCCCATCGGTGACGCGCAGCACCTGCCAACCATAGGCCGCAAACCGCTGTTTCACATTTTCGGTAAAGGCGAGGTGTGTCTCGCCCTCGATGGAGATGTGGTTCTCGTCGTAGAGGTACACCAGCTTACCCAGACCGAGCATTCCGGCCAGCGAGGCGGCCTCCGCAGAGACCCCTTCCATGAGGTCTCCGTCAGACACAATGGCGTAGGTGTAATGGTCTACCAGTGGGAAGCCGGGGCGATTAAAGCTGGTGGCCAGGAAGCGTTCCGCAATCGCCATCCCCACTCCCATGGCGAATCCCTGCCCCAGGGGACCGGTGGTGGCTTCCACTCCCGGGGTATGGCCGTACTCGGGATGACCAGGGGTCTGGCTCCCCCACTGGCGGAACCGCTGCAGTTCTGCCAGGGGCAGGTCATAGCCGGTCAGATGGAGCAGGGCATAGAGTAGGGCTGCACCGTGGCCGGCAGAGAGGAGAAACCGGTCCCGGTTGAACCAGTGGGGATGGGTCGGGTTATGACGCAGGAACCGGTCCCACAACACATAAGCCATGGGGGCCGCCCCCAGGGGGAGACCGGGATGACCGGAGTGCGCCTGCTCGACGGCATCCACGGCCAGGAAGCGCAACGTGTTCACACACTGTTGATCTAATTTGCTCATCTACTCTCCTTCCTCGTTTCTCGAGCAAGTGCCGCTGCCCCGAGGACACCGGCGTTGTTCCCCAAGGATGACTTGACGATACGCACGTGCTCGATAGCCGCATGCAGGGCACGTGTGCGTATTTCTGCTTCGACCCGATCGATCAATTCTGGCAATCCTTCTATAACCCCACCACCCAGGATGAGCAGGTGGGGATTGAAGCTGTTGACAATCCCGATGAGGCCTGCAGCCAGGTAGTGCCCCGTATCCTCAACCAATCGGCGGGCAAAAGGATCTCCCTGCCGATAAGCCGCTCCAACGGTTGTTGCCGTGATCTGCTCGATGCCACCTGCCATCGCAATCAAGGTTTGGCCAGCGCAAGGATCGGCCTGAACAGCCTCCTGGGCTCGTTCTGCGATGGCCCAGCCTCCGGCATAGGCTTCAAGACACCCCAGGTTGCGACAATGGCACGGGCGACCATCTACCACAATGGTCATATGACCAAACTCCCCTGCTGTACCGCTGTATCCTTCGAGCAGGCGTCCACCACTGATCACACCCCCGCCAATACCTGTACCGACGAAGAGACACACCACCTCCTCCTCTCCCTGTCCCGCCCCATGGGACCACTCTCCCCAGGTCGCAGCCCGTACATCATTGATAACCACGACCGGCAGTCCCAGGAGGTTTTCCAGTCGAGACTGCAACGGGACATTGCGCCAGTGTAGATTAGGAGCGAAACGGACGACTCCCGAGGCGGCATCCACCTGACCAGCCACCCCCACACCCAACGCCGAAGCATTCCTGGCTGTCTTTCCCAGGCAATGCCTCACACACTGCGCAAGGTCAGCAATGACCCCATCCGGTCCCTGGTGGGCATCGGTGGGGTGGCGATGAGACACAAGGATCTGGCCTTTCGCATCCACCAGGGCTGTCTTCACTTTGGTACCACCGACATCGATACCTATAGTCAGCATATTTGTCGCCCTCCTCAAGAGTGTGGGTTGCCAGAGACCCATACAGGAAACGCATTTCGCCAGGAAACCGGCAACAGACCGGTTCAAAAGTGATAGACCAGGGTAGAGAGTAAAGAGAAATCGGCTCCAGATTCTACAACGAGATTTTGAATCCCCCCCAACTGCCACAACAGGTGTGGGGTCACGGCATAATTGAAGCCAAAAGCGAGTTCCCAGAGATTCCGATCCAGTTCCTCTACCCCGGCATCGGCAAAGGCCGATTGATAAAACTCGGTCTGGAGCAGGAGAGAAAAGTGCGGCGTCCAGAGAAACTCTCCTCCCCAGGCCGCGGTGAGAAAGGGGTGGGTATCGAGGTCCCTATCAACCAGGGCCCCACCTGGAAAGATCGCATTGAGGTTGCCGTAAAGCACCAAACGCCAGAGGGTCTTCTGCAGGTTTATACCTATGCCAATATCGGTCGTCCCACTCCCCAGGAGTCGGTCTTCGCTGCCTGTAGGGACTTTGAGCATGAGTCGGGTTGCCAGCGCTGGTACTCTTTTCCCTTCGTTCCATACACGGGCTTTTGCTCCGAAGACGAGGTCTCCTGGTCCCACAGCGCTGTCTCCACGGCGAAAGACCGTTTCCCCTTCCCGTTGCAAGTGGAAACGCACCGTATTGACCGGTCCGTTTTTGCGATCGGTATTCAGTTTTCCCACCGCCCGTTCGACACCTTCGATAAATCGATCCAAAAACCCTCCCCAGCGGAAGAGAATAGGCATGTCGATCCCCACTTCCAGGCGATCGAAGAGCCCATACTTTATCCCCAGGGTAACGCGACTGGTTTCCAGGTCAAACACAAGGGCGGTATTTTTCGCCTCCTTGCCCCTCTGGTTGAGCGTATTGGACTCGGCAAGACCAACGGAGAACGCCCAGTGTCCCTTGGGGGTAAGGGTAGTCCCCTCTACCGGGAGGTGAAGAATGAGCAGTTGTAACGGCTGGAAGTTCTGTACCGGCAGGGGACCATGTCCCTGCTGCGGTACACGCTGTTGCGCTACGGCAATCGCAACGCCTATACTCATCACCCAGCCTAAGGCTCCACTGATGCTCCTGGTGAGATTGGTGGCCTGCATCATCTTCTCCTCTCAGCGAACGAAAACCCACCCAGGAATGGTGGCATCTCCGAAAAGACGGTTTTGACCATGATTACGTGGAAAGGAGGACTCCCCTGTACAG
>RFHZ01000195.1 GCA_003696125.1 Nitrospinota bacterium | reverse complement strand
TGCTCTTCCACCGCCTCCTCCACGCGCGACTCGCCATGAAAGGTGAGGAAGAAGAGACGGAAGATATAAAAGGCGGTCATAAAAGCGGTAATCGTTCCCAAAAACCAGTAGAAGAGATTCCCCTGGCTCCAGGCGGCCCAGAGGATGGCATCCTTGCTAAAGAACCCGGCAAAGGGGACGATACCGGCAAGGGCCAGGGCCCCGGCCAGGAAGGTGAAATAGGTCAGGGGAAGCCGGGATCGCAGTCCCCCCATCTTCCGGAGATCCTGCTCTCCGGCCAGGGCGTGAATGACACTTCCTGCCCCTAAAAAGAGGAGGGCTTTGAAAAAGGCGTGGGTCACCAGATGGAACATCCCGGCGGTAAAAGCCCCCACCCCGGTGGCCAGGAACATGTAGCCGAGCTGGCTGATCGTCGAGTAGGCCAGCACCCGCTTGATATCGTTTTGCACCAGGCCGATGGAGGCGGCATAGAAGGCGGTTATGACACCGATCAGCGCCACCAGGGTCATGATACCGGGCGCCAGCAGGTAGAGGACATGGGTCCGGGCAATCATGTAGACCCCGGCCGTGACCATGGTTGCCGCATGGATCAGGGCACTGACCGGGGTTGGACCTTCCATGGCATCCGGCAACCAGACGTAGAGCGGGATCTGGGCCGATTTTCCCGTAGCACCGATAAAGAGGAGGAGGGTGATCCAGGTGGCAAGCGCTCCCCCGGCGGTCAAGACCTGTGGTGCTGCCGCAAAAACCTCCTCAAAATCGAGAGTGCCAAAGGTGCGGAAGAGGAGGAAGATCCCCACCAGGAAAGCAAAATCCCCAACCCGGTTGACCACAAACGCCTTTTTTCCGGCATCGGCTGCCGATTTTCTCTCATACCAGAAGCCGATCAGGAGATAGGAACAGAGCCCCACCGCCTCCCAGCCGACGAAGAAGAGCAAGAAGTTGTTGGCCAAGACCAGGAGCAACATGGAGAAGACGAAGAGATTGAGGAAGGCAAAATAGCGTTGGAACCCTGGATCGTCGTGCATGTACCCCATCGAGTACCAGTGGATCACGAATCCCACGCCGGTCACCACCAGGGTCATCAGGACAGAGAGGGGATCGACCAGGAAGCCGACCTCTACCACGAAATCTCCCACCCCCATCCAGCGATAGAGCACCACCTCCAGGGAGCGGGCCCCTGCCGGGAGGCTGAGCAGGGAGAGGAAGGCCTCGAGGGCCCAGAGGAAGGAGAGGAAGACCGCTCCACAGCCGATGTATCCGATCTGTTTTTCGGAAAGCGTACGCCTCCAGAGGCCGTTGATCAGGGCCCCTAACAGAGGGAAGACCAGCACAAGCCAGATCGTCTGCAACATGACCTCTCGCTTCCTTTCCTCAGCCCTTCATCAGGTTGATATCGTCGATGTCCACACTCTCTTTGTTGCGGAAGATAGCAATAATAATGGCCAGCCCCACCGTGGCCTCGGCCGCGGCCACGGTCAGTACAAAGAGCACGAACAACTGTCCATGCATCGATTGCAGCTCACGCGCAAAGGCCACAAAGGAGAGGTTCACCGCGTTGAGCATCAACTCGATGGCCATAAAGATGACGAGGGCATTGCGGCGGATAAGGACCCCCATCACCCCGATCACAAAGATCGCCGCACTCAACAGGAGATAATGCGTTGTGGGAACCATACCTCTCCTTCCATCACAGGGACCGTTATTCCCTTCTGGCCAAAAGCACCGCCCCGATAATGGCTACCAGTAAGAGCAGGGAAGTCATCTCAAAGGGATACAGGTAGTCGGTAAAGAGTAACTTCCCCAGGATCTGGATATTCCCCAGCTCCTGGACCTTTTCCGGAGAAAAAGCGCCCGGCTCTCCCTGTAACGTTGCCGAACGGATCAACAGGCCGATCTCCAGGAAAAAGAGAAGCCCTAAGATGAGTCCTAAGGAGCGTTGGTAACGCACCCGATGGATGGCCCGTTCCAGTTGGCGGACATCGAGTAACATGAGGACAAAGAGGAAGAGAACCATGATCGCCCCGGCATAGATGATCACCTGCACCACGGCGAGAAACTGGGCATTGAGCAGGAGGAAGAGTCCGGCCATCAGCAGGAAGCTGACGATCAAAAAGAGGGCGCTATAGATAGGGTTGCGGTGCAGGATTACCAGCATGGAGGTAATCAATATCAGTACGGCCAGAATCGAAAAGAGAAGAAACTCCACTTCAGCTTGCACTCCCCTTTTGACACACTGTTTCCATTCGATCCACTCCCTCCTGGTCTTTTCGCTTCACTCCACTCGCAGGGCTCTACCTATTCCTGATGTGGATTATCGTATCTCAAAGAAGAGGAAAATGGCGGGAACAACATGCGCATATTAACAGATGAGGACGAGCATGTCAAGAACTTTCCGGGGAAAATTCTTGCACCCGGCCTCTGGACCGACTATAATCCCAGAGGGGTGATATCTTGATGCTTTGCCTGGGAAAAGGAAGGTGGTATGCAGACTCTGTACTGGTTTATTCCGCTGATCAGCGCCGGCATCGGTTGGTTTACCAATTACCTGGCCATTCGCATGATCTTCTATCCCCGCCAACCGATCAGGTGGAGGGGACTCTCCTTCCAGGGGTTGATCCCCAAGCGGCAGAGGGAACTGGCCGAGAGTATCGGCAACATCGTGCAGCGCGAACTCGTTTTCCCCCAGGACATCGCCAATTCCATGCGCACCCCGGAATCGCAGCAACAACTCCGGCAAAACCTGGAGAAGAAGATCGATCATTTCCTGCAGACCAAGGTCCTGCGCATTGCAGCCCTCTATTCGACCCTGAACGGCTTAGAGATCCTCCAGAAGATGAAGCGGGCCATCATCACCGAAGTGGTGGCCATGTTACCCGACGTCACCGAACGTGTCATCGCCCAGATCGAAGAGAGCATCGACTTCAAACAGATCGTTGTGGACCGGATCGAGCAGTTCGACATGGAAAAGCTGGAAACCCTGATCCTCCAGATCGCCCGGCGGGAACTGCAGGCGATCGAACTGCTGGGAGGGGTACTCGGTTTCCTGATCGGGGTGGTGCAGGTGGTGCTCCTGGTCTTCCTGTAAGCCTGATCCTGGCTCGATGGCATACCGTACCGGGGAAGAGAAACGATCCTCAGCGATGCCAATAGCAAAAGGTGATTCCCTCAACTTTTACCACCTCTTCACTCTCCTGCGGCAGTGGTTTGCTCCCCCAACCCCTGCAGGTCCTCTTCCAGGTCCATCCCTCTCTCTCAAGACCTGGTGGCCCAGGTATACCACAGGCGATTTCCGGCTGGAGATATGCGTGGGGGCGCTGCTGGTCCACCAGGTCTCCTGGAGGCAGGTGCGGACCTGCCTCTATAACCTCCAGCAGTTCCTCCAGGCCAGCGGGAAAGGATTTGATATCGATGCCCTCCTCAGCATACCCCTCCCCCATCTGGAGACCTTACTCAGGCCGAGTCGCTTTCCCAGGCAGAAGAGCCGGCGCCTGCTCCGTTTCTGTCGCTTTCTCCAGGAAAAGGGGGGCGTGGAGCACGTCTTTTCCCTGTGGAAACACCAGGCGGTGGAAAAGGAGTTGCAGGAGCTCAAGATCGGCTTTGGACCTGAAACGCGGGACTGCATTCTCCTCTATGCGGTGAATCGCCCTGTCTTCATCGCCGACGCCTATGCCCGAAGGCTCCTGCACTCTTTGGGTGTTCCAGACCGGGACGATTACGACCGCTGCCAGCAACTCTTCCAGGAGGGGATCCAGCGGGACTTTACCGCAGAAGATCTGGCCGCCGTGGTCAGGGAATACAGACCAGAGGAGCTCCGCCATGCCCTCTGCAACACCCCTCCTCCCTCCACCATCCCCCTGGTCCTCCTCTACCAACAGTTCCATGCCGGCATCGTCGAGCTGGGCATCTCCAGGCGCTGGGAGGCCTTTAGAGCAGCGTTTTTCTCTTCTTCCGCGCCCATCCCCACCCCCACCACTGATCCATCACCTGGAAATCCTCGAACTCCGGGTGTTGACGCACCAGCAGGTTAAAGACCTTCTCGATCTGCGGGGTGCAGCGTTCCTCTTCCGGCATCCGTTTGACCCACTCCTCCTCTTTCAGTCCCGGGCTCTGCGCATAACTCCATTTCAGGTCATCAAAGAGGATCCATCCCCCCGGTTTGAGCAGCTTGGCTACCAAAAAGAAGGCAAAGCCATCCGTCTCCCAGGTATGGGCGCCATCGATATAGCAGAAATCGTAGAGCGGTTCACACACCCCATGTCGGGTCTGCGCCTCGATGATCTTCATCAACTCCCAGTTATAGGAGATCCCGGTCAGCACCGGCTCCACGTACCGTCCCAGACCGGTCATCTCCAGCAGTTCATAGATGTTGGGTGTTCGGCTCCTGGCCGGGGGGAAGTAGGGATGAGCCCCCTCGGCCAGGTCAATGGTGGTCAGATGTCCCTCCCCTTTTTCATCCAGGGCAGCGGCAATATAGCAGCTCGAGGTCCCATGGGCAAAGCCGAGCTCCAGGCATTGGGTGATATCATGCTGGAGGATAAACTCATAGAGTACCCTCCCCTGTTTGGGAGCCATATGGGGGAGATGACCGATCTTCTGGGCTATGACATCAAATTGCACCGCTTTTCCTTTCCTGTCGTTGCTGCTAAGGTCCGGTTTTCCTCATCCTCCTTTCCCTGCCTGCTGCCGCCCTGTCTTCCCCGGCAATAGCAAGAGAAAAGGCAGGATCACGAGAAACATGACCCCCATCAGCCAGGAGATGTCATTGTAAGCCAGCATGGTGGCCTGGCGATTGACCAGGGTATCGGCAAGGGCCAGGGCCTTCTGCTGTGCGGCCACCGGATCGACCTGTTGTCGAAGCAGGCGAGTCATGAGACCGGCCTGAGAGGCAAGATAAACGCTGTTTAAGGGGGAGATGCGGCCGATCAGGCGCACCCGGTGGAAGAGGGAGCGCCGATCGACCAGAGTGGCTACCAGGGCATAACCGATGTTTCCCCCGATACGACGTGCCAGGGTATAAAAGCTCGAGGCAGCGGTCATATCCTCTCGCCGCACGGTGCTCAAGGCCACAGCAGTCAGGGTGACAAACATGAAGGGCATCCCGATCCCCATCAGGAAGAGGGGAGGGATGAGATTCCAGAAGCCGACCTGCAGGGAGAGGTGAGCCAGGTCCTGATACGACCAGTAGATGATCCCTATACCGGTGGCGACCAGGAGGCGGGGATCAATGTAGTTGTACAGCCGGCCGGCCAGGGGCATGGCCAGAAAGAGGGTGATGGCCCGCGGGAGCAGGACGAGTCCGGCATGATAGGCGGTGTAACCGAGCAGGTGCTGCAAGAACTGGGGCAGGATGAAGGTGGTACCGAAGAGGGCGATGCCAAAGAGGAGGCCGATACCAGAACCCACACTGAGCGGCAGGTTACGGAGGATACGGAAATTCACCACCGGTTCCGGGACCCGGAACTCCCATACAATAAGGCCGAGCAAGACCACCACCGTAAGGACAGCTCCCACAACGATCCAGGTCGAATCAAACCAGTTTTCCTCCTCCCCCCGCTCCAGCACGATCTGCATGACGGTCAGGCCGATGGTGAGCAGCAGGATACCGAACCAGTCGATCCGCTGAATGCCACGCCGCAGATAGGGGGGATCCTCCACAAAGGCACTGACCATCAGCATGCCGACTATGCTAAACGGAACGTTGATATAGAAGATCCATGGCCACCCGTAATGATCGGTCAACCATCCCCCAAAGACCGGCCCGATGGCCGGAGCCAACACCACCCCCATCCCGTAAACCGCCATCGCCATCCCCTGTTCCTCGGGAGGGAAGGTCTCCCGGAGGATGGCCTGGGAGACGGGGATGAGACTCCCGCCTCCGAAGCCCTGGATGATACGGTAGATGATCATCTGGGCAAAGGTCTGCGCGGTACCGGCAAGGACAGAACTCAGGGTAAAGAGGGCAAAAGAGGCCAGGAAAAAGCGCTTTCGTCCCAGCAGCGTGCTCCACCAGCCGGCCATGGTGATCATGATGATCTCGGCGATGCTGTAGCTGGTGGCCACCCAGGTGATGGCGGAGAGGGTCTCTCCAAAGGTGCCCATCATGTGGGGCAGGGCCACGTTCACCACGCTCACATCCATCACGGCGAGAAAGGCCCCGAACATCACGGCAAGTGTCACCAGCCACTTATTGGCGGGGGGAGCCTGGACTACCGGACGGTCGGGTCTGGACGGACTCATACGCTCTTTTCCTGTCATCGCCATACCGTTTTGCCGGTACGGGGAGGCAGGGAAGGATAGGCGAGGAGCCGGGGTCCGCTCCGGTCACTCGTGTCGATGGTAACGGTGGTAGACATCCCTATACGTAGCGGGTACTCAGGGGGTGGTGGCTGATCGAGAACGATCTTCACCGGTACGCGTCGGGTTACCTTGACCCAGTTGCCGGTAGCATTCTCCGGGGGGAGCAGGGAAAAGGCGTCACCGGTACCGGCACTGATACTCTCCACATGTCCACGATAGCGATACCCGGGATAGGCATCGGCCTCGATAATCGCCGGCTGGCCGATCCGGATCTCCTCCAGTTGCACCTCCTTGAAGTTAGCCTCAACCCAGACCTCGTCCAGGGGAATAATCGCCAGCAGGGGGCGTCCCGGCTCCACATAGTTGCCTATCTCGACATTCTTCTGGCTCACGTACCCGGCAATGGGGGCCCGTATCTCGGTATAGGAGAGGAGCAGGCGAGCCCGTTTAAGGTTGGCCTGCGCCTGCTTGAGATCGGCCTGCACCGATTCAGAGTCAAATACCCGCATCTGGGTCGACAGGTTCCCGGTCCTGGCCAGGGCGATCTGCGCCTGTACCTCTCGCCGCTGCCGTTCAAGGGCAGCCACCTTCTCCTCTTCCATCTGGCGTGCCGCCTCGGCCGCAGCATAGTTGGCCTCGGCCACCTTTTTGGCCGTAAGGGCGTTATCCAGCTCGGCCCGGGGGATGAGATGCTGCCTATACAGGGTCTGGGCCCGACGCAGATCCTTGTCTGCCTTTTCCAGATTGGCGGCAGCCGCCTCCACTTCCTTCTCCTGGCGCAGCAGTCCGGCCCGGGTAGCCTCCAATGTCTTTTGCAGTCGGGCAAGACGGGCATTAGCTTCCCGGATCAGGGCGCTGGTCTGATCCCGGCTATACGGTACCGAAAGCCTGGTCGCTTCCAGGCGGGATCGTATCACGGCCGCGGCTGCCTCTGCCTGCTCCACCGCCACCTGGTAGTCAGCAGGATCCAGCCGGACCAGGAGGTCCCCTTCCCGCACCGGCTGATTCTCCTCGACCAGGACGTCGATGACCGTACCGGGAACACGGGCACTGACCAGGGTCATGGGTCCCTGGACGTAAGCATTATCGGTCGACTCGTGTACCAGGCTGTACTGCCACCACTCATACCCCATCACTCCCCCTACCAGAAACAACAGCAGGAGGAGGACCAGCACCATCCATCGCCGCCGTCCCTTCCCCGGCTTCTCGACCAGGGGAGGGGTGATACGGTGTTCCTCCTCCCCCCCTTCCCCTGCAGAAGACCGGGGTTTTGCTTCCATACTCTGCGTTTCAAGTGGTTGATCGTTATGCGACATGAGAGCTTCTATCCTCTAGACAGCAACAAGTAGCTATGACGAGCATTTTGAGCACTTTTCTATCCCCAGAACTCCGTGCTGTCTGCAGGTCTACACCGCCCAGGAAGCAGAGCGTTTTTGGCTTATGCCTCCCGGCGTTCTCCGCGTGCCCGGCGGTAAAAAGTTCTTCCGGTCACGCATGGCCTTAGGATGACTCGGAGGGCAAAAGGGTTGGTAATAGCTACTCAGATCTCCGAAATGACCTGCGACTAATAAAAATATTAGTCTGCTCGCCCAAGGAGGTCAAGCCTTTTCCGGAAGGCTCCTCTCACCCTCATGCAGGGAAAAGCGCGACTTCTCTCTTGACATCGATCTGATTTGCTTTATGCTGATAAGTAACAACCCCTTAACTTCGACCAAGCGTGGAGGATGTCTGCGTGTCAGGAACTCAACGTTGTCCCCGGGTCTTCACCCCTTTACTCTACTATACCCTCACCATCGCTCTACTCATCCCCTGTCTGCTCATGGGGAACTCTACCCAGGCAGAAACGTTTCGCCACGCTCTCGCTCTGGGGACCGAACCCAAGTACCCTCCCGGCTTTGCCCACTTCGACTATGCCGATCCCCAGGCGCTTAAAGGGGGGGTGCTGACCCTCTCCAGCCTGGGCACCTTTGATAAACTCAACCCTTTCAGCCTCAAGGGGATATCCCCCCTCCTGCTGGGAGGACTGGTCTTCGAGTCCCTCACCGAGTCGTCCCTCGATGAACCCTTTGCCGTCTACGGACTGCTGGCAGAATCGATGGCGGTGGCAGACGATCAACTCTCCATCACCTATCGTCTCAACCCGCGTGCCCGTTTTGCCGATGGAACCCCGGTAACGGCTGCCGATGTGGTCTTCTCCTTCCAGATCCTCCGCTCCGAAGCCGCCTCTCCCTTCTACCGCTACTATTACCGGGACATACAGGAGGTTGAGGCCCTGGATCAACACACGGTTCGACTCCGTTTTGCCCGACGTAACCCGGAGTTACCCCTGATCGCCGGTCAGGTCCCGATCCTCCCCAAGCACTTCTTTGCCGGCAAGGATTTTGAGCGCGATTTCATCTCCAGCGTGCTCGGCTCCGGTCCCTATGTGGTCAAGGATTTCGCCTTTGGCAAATACATCCGGTACCGGCGAAACCCGGAGTACTGGGGACGCGACCTGAACGTCAATGTCGGGAAGTACAATTTCGATGAGATCGTGGTGAAGTACTATCGAGACGATACGGTACGGCTGGAAGGGCTCAAGGCCGGGGAATTTGATTTCCTCTGGGTGAACAACAGCAAGCAGTGGGCACTCGACGTGGCCGGGGATAAGTGGGAGAAGGGATACCTGGTCAAAGAGACCCTGAGACACCACAACACGGCCGGCATGCAGGGGTTTGTCTTTAACCTGCGCCGGCCGATCTTCCAGAATCGCGACGTCCGTCATGCCCTCTCCCTGGCCTTCGACTTTGAGTGGAGCAATCGTACCCTCTTTTACGGCCAGTATACCCGGAACGACAGCTTTTTCGATAACTCGGAGCTGGCCGCGGAAGGTCTCCCTTCTCCGGAAGAGTTGAAGCTCCTGGAACCGCTCCGTCCCTACCTCCCACCAGCGGTCTTTACCGAACCGATGGGTAAGCCGGAGCAGTACCGCTCCATCCGTCAGCGACTGCGGGCGGCAAAGCGTCTGCTACGCAAAGCGGGATGGAAGATCCAGAACGGGGTGCTTACCGAAACGAAGACCGGCCGGCAGATGCGCTTCACCATCACCCTGGTCTCACCGGCCTGGCAGCGGATCGTAGAGCCCTATATCGCCAACCTGCGCAAACTCGGGGTGCAGGCGACCATGAAGCTGGTGGATGAATCGATCTACGAGCGGATCATCCGGACACGGGACTTCGACATGGTGGTGGAGGTCTTCCCGCAGAGTCAATCCCCGGGCAACGAGCAGCGGGACTACTGGCACAGCGATGCTGCCGATATCGAAGGGAGTCGCAACATCATCGGGATCAAAAACCTGGCCGTTGATGCGCTGGTGGAAGCCATCATCACCGCACCCACCCGTCGCGAACTGCTCACCGCAACCCATGCCCTGGATCGGGTCCTCTGGCATGAACACTACGTGGTGCCCCACTGGTACATCGACCGGCATCGCATCACCTATTGGAACAAGTTCTCCTATCCCCAAACCCTCCCCCTCTACTATACCCCACTCTCCCATCTGATGTTCTGGTGGGTCGATCCGGAAAAAGAACGTGCCCTGGCCGCAGCCATGGCGCAAAACCGTCCTCTACGCCTCAACCGGTGAGTCACCATGTGGCCGTACATCACCAAACGCATCCTCCTGATGCTCCCCACCCTCTTCGGGATCGTCCTCATCACCTTCCTGGTGTTGCAACTGGTTCCCGGCGGACCGGTGGAGCGAATGATGGCGCAGTTACGAGCCCACCAGCGGGGAGGGGAAGGCGGGGCAGCCAGCCCTACGCCAGGGATGTTCCAGCTCCGGCGCGCCGAGCTGGAGCAGGAGCAGGTGGAGTACCTCAAGAAGCTCTACGGATTTGATCAACCCTTGCCGGTGCAGTTTTATCGATGGCTGGTGCGGCTCTTTACCTTCAACTTTGGAGAGTCATATTACCACCATAAGAAAGTAGTCGATCTGGTGCTGGAAAAGCTGCCCGTCTCCATGTCCCTGGGGGTCTGGAGCTTCTTCCTGGTCTACCTCACCTGCATCCCGCTCGGCATACTGAAAGCGGTGCGCCACGGCTCCCGGTTCGATGCGCTCACCAGTGTCATCATCCTGGTCGGGTACAGCATCCCCGGCTTTGTGCTGGGCATCTTTCTGCTGGTCCTGTTCGGCAAGGGCTCCTCCTTCTGGCCCTTCTTTCCTCTACGCGGCCTGACCTCAGAGGGGTTTGCCCAGTTCACCCTGCTCGAGAAGATCGTCGATTACCTCTGGC
>RFHZ01000194.1 GCA_003696125.1 Nitrospinota bacterium | reverse complement strand
CCCTTGACCTCTTGAGACAGGGGAAATCGTCTGGCCACTTCCCTCCTGGCCATCTCTCCCATCACTTTCCGGTGTTGGGGATGGTGAAGCAGATAATCTATGGCCACTACTAAGGCCTGCACATCATCTGGGGGAACCAGGAGTCCTGTTTTCCCGTCCTCGATAATCTGCGGAATCTCAGAAACGCGGGTAGCCACAACAGGCCGTCCACAGGCCATCCCTTCTAGCAAGATATACCCAAAGCCTTCGCTCAACGAGGGAACCACCAGCACATCAAGCAAGTGCAAAACCGGATAGACTCGACTTACCCAGCCGGTAAAGATCGTTCTCGAGTCCAGGGAAGACTCCCGCACCAGCGCTTCGAGCTCGCCTCGCCGGGGACCATCACCGACGATCAAAAGGACCAAATCGTTATGTTTCTGGACAAGCTGTTTCCCTGCCTGGATAAAGAGTTCATGGTTCTTTACCCGGGTCAATCGACCCACAACCCCTATGACCCTGATCCCCTCTTTGATCCTCAAAGCTCTCCGAGCCGCCTCTACTTCCGCCGGGGTAACCTTGATTGCCCCGCAATCGATGCCATGTCGAACCGTAGCAATCTTTTCTGCCGGTACCCCCTCTGCAATCAACGCCTCCCTTAACGACTCAGAAACAGCTATAATCTGGGAAGAAAACCGGTGCATCCACCGGTCAAGGGAGTAGAGCCCCCGGGCCAACACTCTACTGCGGACAGCTCCCTGGAGTTCATCAAAGGTTCGGGCATGCACAGTAGTCACCACAGCCATACGCGGAATACAGAGTCCGGCCAGCCTCCCATAAAAGTTACTCGCAATGCTATGGGTATGCAAAATATCGATATCATGCTTGAGACAGTACGCTACTATCCGCAAAACAACCAGCAAACTTCCCCGCCACCGTTTCTTCACCAACCGGCATCTCTCTGGGGGAATTCTCGCCTCCTTTAACCACAAGGGACTGGAGGAGAGGAGAAGGACCCGGGAATCAACGAGGTCAGGATCAAAGTTCCTGATGAGCTGGGAAACAACCGTTGCGATTCCCCCTCCTTCTCTCCCGCTTAAGAGGTGAGCCACCCGCACTTTAGCCCCTCTGAGGGAATCTCGTCTTTCTGCGACGCAAATGCCACCCATAGGTTCCATAGAGACATGCCCTGAACACGGGGATCGTGGTAAAATGGGCACTGCCGATACGGCGTAAGGCGTACAGATCGGCTCCGCTCCCATTTCTGCCGAACTCTGTCGTTACCGCTCCCTCAAACCCTGTCTCCTGAACAATTCCTCGAACGACCTGATTGTAATCCCCATAAGGATAACAGAAGAGCTGGCAGTCAGTGCCGAGTTCATCTTCGATGATGCGCTTGCTCTTTTCCACATCGCTCCGCACCTGGCGGGCAGGAAGACGGGTAAGGGGGAGATGACCGGCTCCATGGGCACCAAAGGTAAAGCCGTAACGATGCATCTCTTTTATCTCCGCCCAGGAGAGGAGAGGAAAGTGTTGAACTCCTGCCTTTCTATCCCGCTCTCCCAATTCCCAAGAGGCCCTCTGGCCGATATAATCCGTGACCAGAAAAATGGTGGCCGTAAATCCGAGCTCCTGGAGCAGAGGGAAAGCAATCTGATATACATTTTTGAAGCCATCATCAAAGGTTAATACAAACGCTCTTCCCGGTAACGCCAGGTTGGATTTCAGGCTCGTGACAAGATCCGAGAGCCTGATCGAAGTAAATCCCTGGTCTTTCAGGTAACGCATCTGCCTTCGGAAGGCAGTGGGACTCATCGAAACGGTGGAACGGCTCTCGTCAAGGGAGTG